>DNGN01000002.1 GCA_003486225.1 Chloroflexota bacterium | reverse complement strand
AGGATTTCCTCCACTTGCACTGCAGCCCGTTCCGCCATGGTGGTGGAGCCTGCTTCCTGCCAGGCAGAGAAAATTTGGCGGTCTGCCAGCCTGGAATAATGGGCATCTTTAAAATGCCGGAAGGTATGGTCATGGGATAAATAATCGCCGTCCGGACCTAATTCTTCCACCACATCCAGGGCCAGGGTTTCCTCGTTCACCACCACGCCAGCTGTAGCCGCCCGGATCCATCCCAACAGGTCGTTGGCCATGGCCATCAATTGGAGCGAACCCTGCAGCCCGGCATCCATAAATCCCAGGTCGTGGATAATGTTGCCGCCATTCAGGAGCGAGAATACCAGTCCCAATGCACATTCCGCGCCGGCCTGCTGGTCCAATGCTTTCGAATCGGTTGAACCACCCAGCCCAAATACCGGCAGCTGGTAATACTTGCCCATCGAAGCCGCCACCCCTTGCTCGTCTGGCAGGCAGTAATTTCCCACCATGGTTTGCAAGTTGTACGGACCACCATTCCAGCCCGGTACCGCGATCGGAGAACCTTCTCGCACCAATTGTGAAACAACAACACCCAGCAAGGTCCCTGCATTCATGGTTGCCATGCAGCCTGCAGTGGTTGCCGGTGAATTCACACCAGCCGCATTCAGCGGTATATACAATTGAGGCAGGCCTTTCTCAGCAAAGTAAATGCATTTCTTCAGGGAATCCTGGTTGGCTACCATTCCGCTGGTCACATTGATGTAGCATACAGCAAATGGCCTGGCTCGAAACGCCTCCACCCCACCGGCGGCAATTTCTGCCATCTCCACGCAGGCAACGCAGGTCTCAAAATCCGGAGTTACAAACACAATCGGCTTCGTGGACTGGGTCAGCATGACTTCCATCTGAAATTGGGGATAGACCGGCTCACTGACATCGGACGGTAAGAAAGCCGACATGATGAAATCCACCTGTGGGAGTGCATCCATTAAGCGGGTTGCCTCGATCACATCCTGCAGGACTGCCCGGCGCCTCTCACCCGTGCGGTGATCCAGTACATTCAGGCAATCGGAACCCCCTCCAAAATAGGAATTATAGCCCCAGGCCCGGATGGCGGGTTTCCCATTTCGGTCGAAAAGAATCATTTTTTTGGGTGCAGAGGCCAAAGCCTTGGTCACCATATGCTCTGGAATTCGCACCCGCTGGCCGTCCGCAGTAGCACCTGCCTGGATCAAGAGATCCCGTGCTTTGTCGTAATGCACTTCCAGCCCAATCGTCTCAAGAACTTCAAGGCTGGCCATATGCAGTTTCTCACATTCGGTTTGCCCTAAGCGGGAATAATGGGCACTGGTGGTATTTGAGCCATGGGTTTCGATCATATTTCTGACCTCACTTTTTACCATCTGATATATCAATTTTTACAATAGGTATATTTTATCAAACAGATTAATATTTCATCAAGCATTTCTGCAATATCACTGGATGAAAAATACTACTCCTATGATAAAATCAAAATACATGTCTGAGAATACCAAAACCAAAATTTATCAGGAAATCCGGCGGGCGGTAATCATGGGAACCTATAAAACAGGTGCCCGGCTCAACGTCGAGGAGATCGCCCAGCACTACCAGACCAGTGTGACCCCCATCCGGGATGCGCTGCAAATGCTCAGCCAGGAGGGATTGGTCACCATCAAACCGCGTGCCGGTTACTATATCACCAGGATCACTCTGAAGGAATTGAGTGATATGTTCGAACTGCGCAACCTGCTGGAACTGGCTGCCATCGAACGCTCCATCGAAAAAATCAACCCGGAACAGATCCTTCAATTGCGCAGCCTGCATGCGGGCTATACCGGGGATGATGATGAATCTTATGACCGTTATACCGAGGAAAACCGGCGCTTCCACTACCTGCTTGCCAAAGCGTCAGGCAACCAGGAACTTGCACACCTCGTCGGCCATCTGATGGACCGGCTGGCCCGTTTCATGGTCTTACGGCATGCTGGCAAAACCATGCAAGAATCCCACGCAAAGATCATTGATGCCATTGAAAAGCGCGATCTGGCTGCAGCCCGGGAAGCTCTCTTAGATGATATTGAGGGCACTCGTCAGACAGCATTGGATCGGATCATCCAAACAGAGGCCGCTACCTGGCATCTGGAAATGTAAAAACGCAACTTGAGAGGAGAAACTAGTAATGAATTTTGCTAATTCCCTAGCATATCTCACACCGCAGTTTTTTGTTCTATCAGAAAGCCAACTCGCAGATCTTCACCGGGCTGCCCTTGAGGTACTGCGGCACACAGGTATCCGCTTTCATCACGCTGGCGCGCTGGAAATGCTGAAAGCAGCCGGAGCTTTCATAAGTGATGGCAATCTGGTTAAAATGCCCGCATCCATGGTGGAAGATGCCATCGCCAGCGTACCAGGCCGGGTGATCATGTGTGACCGTGATGGAGAACCCGCAGTTTGGCTGGAAGGCAGCAAAGTGAATTTTGGTACCGGCTCGGATTGCATCAACCTGCTCGATCCATACAGTGGCGAACACAGAAAGTTCACAGAAAAAGATATTATCGAAGCCTACCATTTATGCGATGCCCTTCCCAATATCCATTTTGTCATGTCGATTGGGATCCCTTCCGATGTCCCATCTGATTCCGCATATGATGTGCAGATGGCAGATATGCTGATGCATACCAGCAAACCGCTGGTGTTTGTGACCAATGACAAAGAAAGCTGCCAGCGGGCCATCGACATGGCCGCTGCCGTGGCTGGCGGCTACGAAGCGCTGCGTGAGCAGCAGCATATCCTACTTTATTCCGAACCCAGCTCACCTTTGCAGCAATCTGAGAGTGCTATCGATAAATTGCTGCTGATGGCTGAATACCAACTGCCAATCGTCCATTCACCTGCCCCATTGATGGGCGGAACAGGGCCGATCACCATGGCCAGCGGGATCACGCTTGCACTCGCCGAGATCCTCAGCAGTGTGGTGCTTCACCAATTAAAAAAACCGGGAGCGCCTTACATCTTCGGGGCTGGTGTGCATCACATGGATATGCGGGCAACCCAAATTTGTTATGCCTCTCCAGAATTTCAACTGACCAAATCAGCCATTGCCCAACTTGGGCGCATGTACGGCATGCCCACCTGGGGATACGCGGGCTGCACGGATGCCAAGATAATGGATGAGCAGGCAGCACTGGAAAGTTTGCTCTCCGTGCTGATGGCCAAACTGAGCGGTGGTAACCTGATCCATGATGTGGGCTATATGGAAAGCGGGCTCACCTGTTCGTATGAGATGATCGTATTAACGGACGAATTGGTAGCCCTGACTGATAACCTTATGAAGGGCATTCAGGTTTCCGAGGATACCCTGATGCTGGACGAAATCCACCGGGTGGGACCCGGCGGGCATTTCCTGAACACAGCTGAAACTTTGAACCGTTTCCGCGATTTCTGGTACCCCAGCCTGTTGGACCGCAGCATCCGTCCAACCTGGATTGAAAATGGTGCCACCACCCTAGGCGAGAGATTAAATGCCAGGGTCAAAGAAATCATCCAAGATCACCAGCCCAAACCCCTCGCGCCAGAGAAGCAGAAAAAAGTCCAAGAGATCCTTGCCAAGGTTGGATGACATGACCCCTTCTGCCCACATTAGTCCGATTGGGGGAGAATCGAAACGAATTGACGCGCATGCAAAAGTTACCGGACAGGCCAATTATGTAGAAGATATAAGCCTGGAAGGGTTGCAGCATGCGGCGGTTTTCCGCTGCCCACACCATCATGCCAAGTTGCTTTCCTTAGATACCGAGCCAGCTTACCGAATTGACGGGGTTGGGAAAGTCGTTACCGCGGACGATATCCCTGGAGTGAACGGATTCCCGGAGTACAGCAAGGGAGAGCCGCTCTTGGTTGCTGTCGGCATGACAGCCAAAATGAAGGGGGTCCCAATCGCTNNTCTGGTGGTGGCCAATTCGCGGGAAAATGCAATCGCTGGGGCAAAGGCTATCCAGGCAGAATACCAGGTCTTCCCCCATCTTTTCGACTCCAGAATGGCGACAACTGATGAAAGTCCGGCCATCTACCCCGATGGAAACATTCTCAATACCTATGCTGTTGAGCATGGGGATCTTGCCAGGGCATTCGACAGTTCAGCCATCATCCTTGAAAACAGCTACCAAACTGCATTTCAAGAACACAGCGCTTTGGAGCGCGAGTCAGCTTTAGGATATCTGGATCAAGCAGGCCGGGTCACTGTGATGAGCGGCACCCACGAACCGCACTGGCAGCAGCAATGGATCGCCGACGCCCTGGGCATAGATCAGTCTCAGGTGCGTTTTATCACCCCCCATATTGGCGGTTCTTTTGGAGGAAAACAAGACCCATGGCCGCATATCGCGGTAGGCTTGTTGGCCTACCTGACAAAAACGCCCGTCCGTCTGGTCTTCTCCAGGGGTGAATCCTTCCTGGCATCTTCCAAGCGCCACCCGTACGACCTGACCTTCAAATTAGGGTCCACCCAGGCCGGCATATTGACAGGACTTCAGGTCCAAATCCATTGCAATACGGGCGCATATGATGCCGATGGCTTCCATATTCCCGAATATGCCTCGGTTGCAGCTGGCGGGGCTTACCGCTGGCAGGGTGTAGATATCCGCGCTCAAAGTATCTTCACCAACGGCCCAAAGTGCGGCCAGTTCCGTGGCTTTGGCACACCTCAATCCACCTTTGCCCTGGAATGTGCCCTCGATGAGTTAGCCCAGGAGCTCGGGCAAGACCCCATCTCTTTCCGTCTAAAGAACATCATCCGGCAAGAGGAAAACACCTTNNGTCATGGCCCAGCTGGGAGCTCATGCCCTGGGTGTTCCAAGGGACCTGGTTGAGCTGGTGAATGCGGATACCGGACAGACACCGGACAGCGGCGTACAAGGGGCTTCCAGGGCAACTTATTGGGTGGGCAATGCCGTTTCAGGTGCAGCACGCACCTTAAGAGACAATATCAATGGCACGGTGGCTGAACTAATAGACTGCGACCCTGCCGAACTGGTCATTTCAGGGAAAGAGATTGTCTCTTCCCAGCAACCGGACAAGCGAATGGCATTGGAAGCAGTGGCCAGTCTATTCGACGAGCTGGAAAAACCCCGAAAAGTTGCAGAATTTTTTGACCCTTCTCACCTGTTTCCCCCAGAAACCAGGCCCCGGTACACCCCGCATTTCGTTACTGGGGCTCACCTGGCTGAAGTGCTGGTGGATACTCAAACGGGTCAGGTCCAGGTAACGCGCTTTGTGGCTGTTCATGATGCCGGCAAGGTGATCAACCTGGCAGGCGCAGAGGGGCAGGTGGAAGGGGCTGTGCTGATGGGCATCGGTGCAGCCCTGAAAGAAGAATACCTGCCAAACATCACCACCGGATTCAGGGATTATATCCTGCCCATGGTCAATGAAATTCCGGAAATAAAGACCATCTTTGTTGAAGTACCGAGCTATCAGGGACCTTTAGGTGCAAAGGGTTTGGGTGAAACAGCCATGCTGCCTTCAACCCCAGCCGTGATCAATGCCATTTCCCGTGCGATCGGGGTACGCCTCCGGCAGATTCCTGCAACCCCAGAACGGATTATCAGACAATTGATCGATCTGGATCAGTCTCACACTTTGGGCAACAGGCGTGTGGAATGATAAAATTAAGATCAACCCATCCAGGTGTACCAGGCGATAAAAGAGGAGAAAACCCATGAATTTCCGAATGTCTATTCCCACGATCAAACCCGCGTATAGGATGGTTTCCGATGAGCAAGTACGCGAAATCCACTATGCCACCCTGCAAATCCTCAGCCAAACCGGGGTGGTGATGCAGGACCCGCAGGGACGGGAACTCCTACTGGAGGCTGGTGCCTGGGAATCTGGCGGCCGTATTAAAATCCCGGAAAATCTGGTCATGGACTCCATCGAAAAGGCACCTTCTCGCATCCCGATGTACAACCGGGCTGGAGCGCTGACGATGCCTTTGGAATTAGGCAAGGTATTCTTTGGCATGGGTTCGGATACCACCTTTACGATGGATGTGGAAACCGGGGAACGCAGAATGGCCCGAGTGGATGATGTTGAAAACTTTGCCCGGCTGGGTGATGCCCTGGAAAATATCGATTTCATCATGTCTATGGGAAGTCCCTCGGATGTGCCCACGGATGATCTCTATCTGCACTCCTTCATCCGTATGCTGCGCGGCTCGCTCAAACCAAATGTCTACACGGCTCAAAACCGCAAGGACATGGAAGATATGTACCTCATTGCTGCAGCCGCAGTCGGCGGTGAGCAGGCTCTGCGTGAGAAACCGATCATGCTGCATTACGCGGAACCGATCTCACCACTCTTCATTATCGAGGAGTCCCTGCAGAAAATCATCTTCTGTGCGGAAAAGGGTATTCCCAGTGCCTATATCCCCTCACCCAATACCGGCGGCGGCGGCCCGATCACCGTGGCCGGGGCAGTTGCTTTAGGCAACGCCGAATGCTTGATCGGACTGATCATTTCGCAATTGGTCAGACCGAATGCCCCCTACCTGTACGGCATGAATACAGCTGCTTTGGACATGAAAACCACCATTGTCAGCTACGGCAGTCCGGAATGGAGCCAGGGTATGGGTGCTTGGGTCGGGCTGGCCAATTATTACAACCTTCCAGTATGGGGGTACGGCGGTGCTACCGATAGCAAATTGGTGGATGCCCAAGCTGGTATCGAAGCTACATTTTCGATCATGAATGCCCTGCTCACACGCTGCACCCTGGTGCATGATGTAGCGTACATCGAGTATGGCTCCACCTCCTCCATGGAAATGCTGGTCATCGCCGATGAAATCATCNNGGATTCATTGCCGAAGATCACACCATGGAAAATTTCCGTACGGCTCAATGGGCACCCCGGATATTTGACCGCAACCAATACGATATTTGGGCCTCGGCTAATGCCAAAGATACAACCACTCGCGCCAATGAGCGAGCCCAACAATTTCTGGCAGACCATCAGGTCCCGCCCCTGCCCGCTGTCGCTGAAAATGTGATCCAGGAGATCTTAGCAGAGAGATCTTCAAAATAGCCTCGCTCGGGTCAATTTTCTTAAGCGCTAGTGCTAAATTAAACCAAAACCTGGCAGCGAAACTCTGGCTGCCAGGTTTTGGTTTGTTTTCCGCTACGTATACGGCGCAGAGCCTCAAATTACTCGAATATCCCTGATCTCCTGTCCTTCAATCTGACTTAGGACTGCCGCTATCTCATCCGCAGATACATTTCGCACCTTCACGACCATGTCCCAATATCCAGGTGCTTTGGGCGCTGGCACCCCCCCACTGGAATAAATTCCCCAACCCCTTGAAGCAATTGCCGTGGTCACCTTCGCAAATTCTCCAACCTGGTCTGGCACGCGGATTGTTACGCGAATCCCTGGAACCCCCCCACCTAACAGGACGGATAATTCCGCTAACAAATCTACCTCGGAGATGATCCCGATAACGATCCCATCACTATCCACGACGGGCAAACAGCCAACCTTGTTTTCCACCATGATGGCTGCCGCATCTTCCACCACCGAATCTTGCGTGATGGTAATGAGATCTGCCTGTTTTACCATCACATCTTTTACTCTTAATTTAGAAAGAATTCGGCTGATTTCCCATACATTCAAGCTTGGAAGGTCCGATGGGGGAACGCTTAACCGGTTTCGGGTGACCAGCCCGACCAAGCGCTTGCCGTCCGTGACAACCGGCAAATGTCGGATCTTGTTCTCGATCATAATATGTTGCGCCTTGGATGCCAAAGCCTCTGGTGCAATCATAATTGGGTGTTTGGTCATATAGTCTTTTACTAACATGAACAGTTCTCCTCCTTCGGTTAAGTAATAACCGGATCAAAGCTCGATAATATATCCATGGGCAGATGGCAAAAGATACGATGATCGTCCGTGACATTCCTCCAAGGTGGAACTTCAACTTCGCATATTTTTCCTCCATCTGGCATTAACTCTCTGCGCGGGCAGCGAGTATGGAAACGGCAGCCGCTTGGAGGATCGATGGCGCTGGGCACGGACCCGGTTAAGCGAATATGCTTTTGCTGTACCGCGGGGTCAGGGATGGGCACCGCTGAGAGCAGAGCTTCGGTATACGGGTGATAGGGAGGTGCGTAAATCGCGTCTGCCGGCCCAATTTCCATGAACTGGCCAAGGTACATCACCGCAACCTGGTCGGAGAAGAAACGTACGACACTGAGGTCATGGGCGATAAATACCAGGGTGGTATCAAACTCCTGCTGGATTTCCAGCAGCAGGTTCAATATGGCTGCCTGCACAGACACATCTAATGCGCTGACTGGCTCATCACACAAGACCAGGTCTGGCCGGCTGGCCAAAGCTCTGGCAATGCCAACCCGCTGCTTCTCACCCCCACTTAACTGGCGAGGCAGGCGGTCGTAGTAATTTTCTCCCAAACGCATCGCATCCAGAATCTTGATCACCTCTTGCCGGATCTGATTTTTTGGGACTGTGCCAAAATGCTTCATTGGACGGCCAATCTGCTGTCCAACCGTGTAGGATGGATTCATGGTTGAATCAGGATTCTGGAAGACCATCTGCAGTTCCTGGATCAGCTGTTTGTTGCGCCCAGATATGTCCTTGGTAATATCAAAACCTAAGAACTTGGCCTCTCCGGAGGTCGAATCTTCTAGTCCAATGATGGTTTTAATCAGGGTGCTCTTCCCACAGCCCGATTCTCCGACAACGCCAAGCGTGGTGCCTTTTGAAACTGAAAAACTGGCTCCTTCAACAGCTTTAACGAAACGCGGCTTATTCAGTCCAACCACATCTCTCAGAGAACTGCCTTTGACCTCATAATATTTCCTAAGCCCGTTGAGCTCCAAAATTTTCTCACCACTGTCCTGAACAGCCTCGATTTTTGGGGGGAGCAGGTCTTCTGAGGGAGTCCATTGGGAAGCGTCTATCTCTTCTGAAAAATGGCAGCGCACGAGTGTATCCCCGTTAATTTCCCTGAGTTGAGGTCTTTCTCTGCGGCACAGCTCCTGAACATAATCACAGCGAGGGCCAAAAACACAGCCAGAGGGACGGTTATTGGGTGGGGGAACCCGACCCCGGATGGGATACAGAATGCTGGTCGCTTTATCTGCGCCTAGTTTTGGCACACATCGGATTAAGCCTTGCGTATAAGGGTGTCGCGGATTGGCGTATATTTCTTCTACAGTAGCCCTTTCAACCATCTCACCCGCATACATCACGCCTACCCGAGTGGAGACTCGCGCAACAACTCCCAGATTATGGGTAATATACATGATGGCAGTATCGAAATCACGCCGCAGTTCGGCAATCAGGTCCAGCACAGCTGCCTCAACCGTCACATCCAAAGCCGTGGTAGGTTCATCCATGATCAGCAGGGCAGGGTTATTCAGCAACGCCATGGCAATTACCACGCGCTGCTGCTGGCCGCCAGAAATCTGGTGAGGATACCGCTTCATCACATTCGCGGCATCCGGCATGTATACCCTTTCCAGCATTTCGATGCAGCGCTTTTCTGCCTGGGCTTGATCTATCCCGGTATGCACCGTAAGCACTTCAGACATTTGGTCACCCAAACGCATCGATGGATTGAGCGCTTGCATCGGGTCCTGGTAAACCATGGCGATCTGGTCACCGCGCAGGCGGCGCAGTTCTTCGCCCGTAACCCCGACCAATTCCTGTCCCTGAAATTTGATGCTGCCGCGTTTGACATACCCATTGGCACCTAAAAAGTTTAGGACTGCCCACGCAACCGTGCTTTTGCCACAGCCAGACTCACCGACAATCCCGTGAGTCTCTCCACGGCAAATCTCAAAAGATACATTTTGAACTGCTTCAATCTCACCACCGCGCACCTTGTAAGCGACCGCTAAATCTTCAAGTTTCAGCACGGGAGGTGTTTCTCGTATAATCGTCGTCATAGCCCCTCCCTTATTTCTGATAACGGGTCAGTTCTTCACGCAGGCCGTCTGCGAAAAGATTCAACCCGATAACCAGCGAGGCAATCGACAAGGAAGGCCAAATTACCGCCAGCTGGTTGATGAATATATTATTGCGTGCATCATTGACCATATTACCCCAATCAGGATCTGGCGGCGGCAGACCGATCCCCAGGAAGCCCAGGGTGCCGATCGCAAAGATAGCATATCCGACCCTTAGCATTCCATCGACCAAGAGTGGGCCACGCGCATTCGGCAAAATTTCGCGGAACATGATGAACCAGATGCTTTCTCCGCGCGTTTCGGCAGCCCGGATATAGTCACGGGTTTTGATGTCCATTGCCAGGCTTCTTGCGAGACGTGCGACCCCTGGCGCACCGGTGATGGTGATTGCCAAGATCACCACTAGGTCTCCTTGGCCAAGCGCTGAAATCACCACCAAATACAGCACAATCCGGGGAAAAGCGATCAGGGCATCCAATACCTGCATGGTCACCTGATCCCACCAACCACCGAGATATCCAGCGACAAGACCTAAAAAGGTACCAAGNNTCTCCGGGCAAGCGAGTTTTTAGCAGGATCACCTGAGTGCCTTGCATCAACCGGGAGAGAATATCGCGGCCCAGATGGTCGGTACCCAACCAGTTTTGTGAACTTGGGTTAAGGTTCTGCACAAAATCGCTGGCATTTGGGTCATACGGGGTCCAAAAGAGCGAGATGAATGCAATCAGCACCCAGAAAACGACCAGAAACAACCCAACCGTAGCTACCCGGGACTCAAAAACGATTGAGATGCTTTTCCACATCGCCTGAAAACGAGAAGGACGAGCGGTAGGTTTAATTGAAGTTTCAACAGCCATATTGCTCTCCTCTAACTGTAACGAATTCGTGGGTTGAGTAAAGTGTACGCCAAGTCACCAAGCAAGCGTGTTGTAACAGCAATTGCAACCGTTACCATAGCAGCTGCTTCGACTGCATTGAAATCCCCGAAGATCGCTGCGTCGTAAATATACTTTCCTAAGCCTGGATAACCGAAAATGACTTCCACCACAACCACCCCACCAACCAGCCAGTTGATGTGGAGCATGATGATGGTAATCGGGGCCATGAGAGCATTGCGAATGGCGTGCCGGAGCACAACACGCGAGATGGGCATCCCTTTGATGATAGCTGTCCGGATATAGGCTGAATCCATCACTTCCACCATGCTGGCACGAGTCATCCTAGCAACATAACCCAACTCAACGGCAGTAAGGGTCAGCACCGGCAAGGCCAGCAAGGTTGGGTCCTCAAAAATAGCATTTGCACTGGTAAAAATCGCCACAGCTGGCAGCCATTTCAACCAAATGCCAAAAATTAATATGAGAAATATGCCTGTCACAAACTCCGGGGTGGCCGTTGCGCCCAGGCTGGTAATGGATATGATCCTATCTAAGGTTTTGCCTTCATTGATCCCGGCAAGTATACCCAGCAGAAGCGCCAGCGGCATAACCACAATGAATGCGACTCCGGCAAGCACCAGGGTATTTCGAATGCGGGGAAGGATGATCACAGCCACAGGGCGGCCGAACTGCAGCGATTTGCCTGGATCGCCTCTGAGCAGTCCTTTGCGCAGCGGGATATACTTCTGTGGACCATTTCCTTCTTTCCGTAGACCAGCCTTAGTCAGCGCCCATACTTCTTCGCCTTCTCCCCTCACCCACATAACGGCATTGTTCTTCGAATCCACACCCCAGAAAAATTCTTTCCCATCCTCATCAATTTGCCAATCAAGGCTTCGAATAACAGACGAGGTTGATCCATCCTCGTTACGTACCAGGGTCAACAGCTGTCCATCTTCCATTTTCCAGCGCAGATATTCACCATCTACCTCAGCATACCAGTCCGCTTCGCCCGTTTGAGGGTTTTCCAAAGCTACCAGATCATAACCGACCTGCCGCTGAGCTCTCCAGTCACTCCCGATCAGCCAGTCCAGGTAGCGCTGCCAGGAAGGGGCATCCAACCCTAATTGTGCTTGATATGATGCGCGTTGCTCTGGTGTTGCGAAGACCCCCAATATTTTTACTGTGATGTCTCCACTTCCTATCTCAACCAGGAAAAAAAGCGTGATGGAAACCAACAACATGGTGATGATCGTGGCGATCACACTCCGTATGATAAATCGTGCCATAGGACCTCACTCCGTTTGATAAGAGACCCGGAGTTTACCCCGGGTCTCTTATTATTTTAGCTAACCGTTTGATTTATTCGTCAAGCCAGACTTCATAAAGCAAATCGTATGCCGTTGGGTGAGCCTTTACATTCTTGAATTTTGATGCTGTGATGTTCCAGACACTCTTCCAGAAGCTGTTGAAGATTGGACCGCGCTCTTGCATGATGTCTTCAATCTGGCACATCANNTCTGTCCAGCGATCCCAATACCCACCGGGTTCAGTAATGTCCAGGGTGATATCGAAGCCGGCTGGTTCAGCCAATTCTTTCAGAGCCTGAGCGATCAGCGGCTCGTTCTGGTCGTTCTTGGTGGCCAGGGTTACCTTGAGCGGTAATGTCATGCCTTTTTCAGCAGCATATTCCTCAAGCAATGCTCTGGCACCTTCTGGGTCGTAGGCAGGAATTTCTTTCTCGCAATACTCGGGGTGGATCGGTGCTACATGAGCATCCAGTGAAAGGTCTCCCTCTCCATAGTAGGCCAGTTGCAGGATCTTTTCTCGATCCTGGCATTTCTTGAGTGCATTGCGGACGCGCACGTCATCCCAGGGTTCAAGGTCGACACGCATACGGCCAACCAGACATTGAGCAGTGCTGACCGGGCGGACTGTCAGATTCGCATTCTCCTTCAAAGCCTGGAAGTCTGAAGGGCGAGGATCGTAAAGTGTATCCACCTGGCCAGATTGCAGGGCGGCTACACCGGCATCTTTGTCGGTTGAGACGTAGATCAATTCATCCAGGTACGGAAGCGGGTCTCCATCTTCACCCATCCTCCAGTAATCTGTCCGGCGCTTGAAGACCGCACGTTCGCCTTCAGCATACTCCTCCAGCGTAAATGCGCCAGTACCCACAGGTTTCTTGATGATGTCACCTTCAAAATCTCGGTGGAGCATCACTGCAGGATAGTGGAAGAGATGCTCGGGCACCGCGATATCTCCGAACTGCAGATGCAGGCGAACATGATAATCATCCACTTTTTCTACATCTTCCATCCCACGCAAATAGGCCAACAATCCCAGCATCGATGAGCCGACATCAGGGTTCAGCCACTCACCAAAAGTGAAGAGCACATCATCGGCGGTAAAATCATCACCGTTGTTGAATTTAATGCCTTCCTTTAGATAGAGGTCCCAGGTTTTCACATCTTCGCTGGCTTCCCATCGATCTAGCAGGTAAGGCCGGGTGATGTTATCCGGGCCAGTTTCAGTCAAGTATTCACAAACCTGGCGCACGATGTTGGCACCCTCAACCCAGGACAATCGGGCAGGATGGTCCAAGAGCTGGAGCTGCATTGAGCTTGTCCAGGTGCCCCCGCGCTTAATACCTGACGTGGCTACAGTATCGCCTGTTTCTTCCTCCTCGGTTGGCCCACTGCATGCATATGCCAAACTGGCTGACATGCCCAAAAGTGTGGCAAATCTAAGGAAATCTCGGCGTGTGATACGGCCTGTCTTTAATTGATCAAAGGCGTTGGGAATTGCGGGATGGATTTTTTCCATCTCTTTCTTGTCGATAGACTTCTTCATACTTTAAAAACCTCCTCAAATGGTAGTTGGTATGCAGAATGAGCTATTAAGGGATTTGTGCGTTATTTTATTTTACAGCCTCCTTTCTTAAATCTAAAAAAATCATTAAAACTTTGGTTGCAAAATTGAATTGATGAAAAATGCCGAGTACAATCCGACAGGGTATATTCGAACCATTCTTAACAATGATCACAAGATGAATGCAAGTTGAACTTGTGCAATCATATGTTTCCACACGAATAAAATTTTAGATAAAATCCTCAAAATTTTATCCCTGCGGAACACACGATATTTTATACGATCATAACATATTTCCAATAAACAAGCAAAAAACACCTGCCAGCGGTTAGAAATTTATAGTTTGGGTGATGTAAAAAACAACTAAGGAGTGATGACGGTCCGGCCTTGAATAGCATAATTCTCCAGTTCATCAAACACCTGATTAATCATGCCGGCATCCAAGGGAATCGTATCCGAGATCACGCGGGAAAGATCTAATTTCTGGCTGCGGACCAACTCGATCAGGAGAGGTAATTCCTGTGCCAGATGGTCCGCCACCCCAATTACCTCTGCTTCCCTCATAATCAGTTCCTTGTAAGGATCTACCTGGATGGTTTCCTTATTCAGTCCAACCATTGCTACCCTGCCAAATACACCCAGCGAAGCAATTGCCTGCTGCATGGTTAGCGGGATTCCGATCAGCTCCAGGGCAACATCCACACCTTTTCCTGCCGTCATCTCTCGAATTGTTTCAGCAGGGTTAACCTGTTTTGCATTTATCGGAATGGCTCCGAATTTTTCAGCCAGGCGCAATTTTTCTGGCTGGATATCCACAGCAAACACCTGTCTGGCACCAAGAGCGCCGACCAACTGCACGGCAGACATCCCCAAACCACCCACGCCAAAGACCGCCACGCTCTCACCAGCCGAGAACCGAGATTTTTTAATCGCATGCAATGCCGTAGCCGAAGAGCACATCATGATCGCCCCCTGGTCAAAAGGGATCTCTTCAGGCAAATGCAGCACACTGCGCGCTGGGATTTTGATGTATTCAGCATATCCCCCATCCCGGTACTTCCCGATCATGGATGCAGTGGAACAAAACTGTTCGCTGCCCCGATTGCAATATTTACAGTTCCCGCAAGATACCAGATAATGCAAACATACCCGGTCACCTGGTTTGAAGTGGCGGATATCTGCCCCTACTTCCTCAACTATGCCTGAGACCTCATGCCCCAATGTCATCGGCAGCGGGCGCACCGGCGATACCCCGTTGCGGTAATGGGCATCGGAATGACAGATCCCAGCAGCCCTGACCTTGACCAGCACATCCAAC
>DNGN01000170.1 GCA_003486225.1 Chloroflexota bacterium | reverse complement strand
CCCATGATGACGGCGGCTGTTCAGGGGGCGGCGGTTCCGGCGGCAGCCACGGCGGGGGCGCGGGGCGCCTGGTCACGGAAGGCGTCGATTCTCACAGCAACATCATCACCAACATCAACCAGCTCAACGGGCATGGTGGCTGCCACGAAGACTGACAGCGGCATTCCTGCCGAGACTCCGCATGGTTAGATGCTGCCCGCAGCCGGCAAATGCCAGGTCAAGGCAGCCTCAGGGGTAGCCCCGAAAACCAGGATCAGAAACCGGCAGCCAAATTATCTTAAGCGCTGCCGTACATGCAAAGGATCAAGGGGATGGGTCAACCAGATCCATCCCCTTCACCACGCAAAAGTCACACCGCCGGTCCCCCCCGGGAGCGAGGCCATCCACCCCGCCGGCCTGACCGGAGCTTGCCTGTCAGCCGTATCTATTTAAGGACTGGTACGTATTAAAAGAATAAGGAGCATAAGGTTGGCTTTTACAAAACGCGTCGCGCAGGTCAATGAAATAAGCGGTGCCCCAAAGACCATCACAGACAACCGGGCACTGGTCTCGATCTTCGACCAGTACTACCGCCCTATCTATCGCTTTGTCTACCGCCACCTGGGCGACCAGGAAACCAGTAAAGAGTTGGCATCAGAGGTTTTCAAACGACTGGTCGTCACCTGCAAGAAAAAACCTCTCTACACCGCACAGATCTCGGCCTGGCTTTACCGCACCGCCAACAATTTATTGATCGACCACTATCGCAAGCAGAACCACCGCAATCATCTGGCCCTCAATGAGGAAGTAGAAGAGAAATCCATGAAACCGCCTGAAATAGTGGACAAACTGATCTCCGAAACTTACGTGCGCCAAGCACTCAAGTCGCTGACCAATGAACAAAGGACCGTCATCGTGCTCAAATATCTGGAAGGCAAAAGCAATCAGGAAGTTGCCGAAATCATGAACAAATCCGTCGGGGCAGTCAAATCAATCCAGCACCGGGCCATCAATGCCCTGCGGCGGATCCTGGCCGAAATGATGGAAGGATGAAAAAGATGCACAAATTATCGATAGAGCAATCCAAACTGGGTCTCGATATCGCCCAGGTGCTCAAAGCACTGGAACCTGTGGTCTATCCGCAGCCGCAGGAAATTGAAGAAGAGCGCACAGTGTTCACCTCCCTGGTGGAACAAAACTTTCCGGCACCCGTATCTCTGCCATTGGTCAAACGTATTAAACAATTGACTGAAAAAATCTTACCCAGATTTACCAATCGGCAGCCTACACCCCGAAAGGAGCGTTTTGTAATGAGCACAGCCCTTACCAGAATTTTCTTGATCGCTGGAATAATTTTTTCGCTGGCCACAGGCACAATCGTGTCTGCTTACACCAGCTTACCCGATTCCCCCCTCTACGATGCCAAATTAGCCATGGAGCAGGTATCCCTGAACCTGATGGATGATCCTGCTAAACTGGCCATCAGGCATATGGCCCTGGCCCACAACCGGGTCAAGGAGATGGCCCAACTATCCCAGCAAGGGGAGATCCCCGATGACGGCACCGTGCATCGGCTGAAGCAGAATCTTGCCTATGCCCTGCATTATGCCGCTCAAGTCCAGGGGGATGGCATGGGACCCATCCTGGCTCAAGCCCAAACCATGGCCCAAAATCAGATCCAGGCCCTCAACCAGGTACAAGCACAGGTGGGAGGAAATCCTGATGGGCCGATCGGAATGGCCCTGAAGTTCATGCACCAGTTCATGTTCCAGTTACAATTGGGTGTCGAAGACCCCGTCGGGTTCCGATATATGCACCAGAACCAGGCTAACCAGGCCAGCCTGGATGCAGCCCAAGTGGAAAGCGGAACTGACACCGAAGGTCATGGACAGTCAGGAGAAATGAATGGGCCAGGAGAAAGATACGGCAACGATGATTGTGATGTGTGCGAACCGGTCGGTGATGCCCATAAATGGGGTCAGGATACTGTCAGCACAACCAGTCAGGAATGCACGGACTGCACTCCGGCCGGCAGCCAGGATGGTCAGGGGAACAAAAATTCGCATCAATACGGGCAGGAAGGCGGCACAAATGGTCCTGGAGAACCTGGGGGGCCAAATCCAGACTGTGATTGCCCGGACTGCCCCAACTGCGACTGTCCGAACCCGGACTGCCCCAACTGCAACACAGATGCTGAAGAGACCGGGGATGGGGTCCAGAATGGCAACGCAAATGGTCCCGGAGTGCCCAATCCGGATTACGAGGACTGCCCCAACTGCGACTGCCCGAACCCCGATTGCCCCAACTGCAATCCGGACTGCCCGGACTGCAACACCGAACCCGATGAGACCGGCGATGGGGAACAGAACGGGAACACAAATGGTCCCGGAGGGTCCAATTCAGATTGCCCAAACTGTGATTGCCCGGACTGCCCAAACTGCGACCCGGACTGCCCCAACTGTGATTGCGAATGCGAAGGAAGCTAACT
Organism: Chloroflexota bacterium; assembly: GCA_003486225.1. The sequence goes on along the minus strand of DNGN01000170.1, from coordinate 470 downwards.
TATTGAATAGAACTTACTGAATAGAAGTCCCCCTCCAAGCAGCCAACCTTGGCAGATGCAGCAGGTCACATGACCTGCTGCATTCTTTAACCTGCGGCCAATAGCACCTCAGTCCAAGTTCAGGGTCATTAAGAGCAGAGCGATTTGCAAATAACCTGGAACCAGTGCTCTCACTTATGCGTTATAGTTGTATGAAACCACCCAATGGAGGATGATCGTGAAGAAAACCATACGGATCAATTTCCTGCTGCTGACCCTGTTCCTGGTCGCCTGCCAAAGCCAAGCTGAACCCGAGCCGCTCAACGGCTCGACATGGTCCCTGAGCCAGCTAAACGGTCATTCCCTGGTTGCCGGCAGCCACATCGAGCTGCAGTTCGACCTGGACACCTTCTCCGGTTTCGGTGGCTGTAATGCGTACGGCGGGGGCTACCAGATCAGCGGGGATCAATTTGCAGTCGAGGATGGCATTG
>DNGN01000024.1 GCA_003486225.1 Chloroflexota bacterium | reverse complement strand
TGCTGATTGTCTTTGCAGTTTTGGCTGCTGTCTATGGCTCCATAGCCTGGGTGCGGGCGGAAAATGAGATCCGTGGGCGGTTGTATTGGATTATTGCCATGGCAGGTATTAGCCTAACCGCTGCTGTGCAGCTCAAAGCTGGCGCTGCTATTGCTTGGGGGCTGGCTTTAATTTACCCTGGTGCGGTCATGTTTCTTGCGTCCGTGCGCACCAAACGGATGCTGCCAATTGGGATATTGAGTTTATTATCTTTGTCCTCGCTTCCGCTGACACCAACCTTTGCCGGACTGCAAATCTACCAAACGCCGCGGTTCTTACTTTTCTTCCTGCCCATGACCCAGGTCTTGCTGCTGGTAGGTTTTGTCCGCCATATGAGGCGAGAGACTGAACCCCTGACAGGGGTTGAGCCTTGGGTGAAGGTCGTGTATATCATCGGGCTTGCCATTCTACCGATATCCCATTACCTGTCTGCTTTTTTGACTCCTCAGATCGCTGATGCCGGACAGGTCCCGATCTGGCCTCTGTTGGTGGCAGCCGGGTTTGGTTTACTCGGAGCGATTGCCTACTATCGCAATCTTAGGATACCAGTGGAAGTTTTCTTGCAATTGGACAAAGTTTTTTCCCTTCATTGGATCGACCGGGTAGTTGTGTGGATGGGCAAGGCGCTAGAGCAGTTGATCTCGGGGATCACCTTGCTGTTAGAGGGTGATGGTGGGGTATTATGGGCCTTGGTGTTTTTGGCCATGCTGGTCTCTATTCTAGGGCAGATCTCCGGAGGGTTTGGGGGATGAAGATTTTCCTGGATCAAAATGCTTTTATCGCAGTGGTGGGGTTGGGTTTGGCCTGTGCCGTTATATTACTGACGCGCAGTTGGCGATTGCGTTTAGGTGCATTGGCTTTACAGTACATCGGGGTATTTTGGTTGGTGGCACTCTCCTGGCCAAGTGGGCTGGCATCCATCAAACTGGTCGTCGGGTGGATGGCCGGAGCTATTTTGGGGGTTTCTCGAATCGACCAGCTGCCTTCCGACCGCAGACGCTGGCCCACCGAATGGGCTTTCTTGGGGCTGGTGTTAATTTTGGTGTTTTTATCTGTTGCCACCATCTCACCTAGCATTGATAGCTGGCTGCCGACGGTTCATCCAGCCCAAACATGGGCGGCGATGCTGCTGATCGGGGTGGGGCTGGTTCATCTGGGCGTCGCTTCAAGAGGGCTGAGGGTCATCATCAGCCTGCTGACCATCCTCTCTGGCTTCGAAATTTTATACGCGGTGGTTGAAACCTCAACCCTGGTGGCCGGTTTGCTGGCTATGGTCACATTGGGAATTGCCTTGGTAGGCGCGTACCTGTTGAGCAAAGTTTCTGATGAGGATGTGCTGGAATGAGCGCTCCTGTAATCTGGATTGGATTGCCATTGGTTTTGGCGGGAGTATTATTCCTTTTACGAGAATTACGTTTTGGCGTGTTTATTTCCGGTTTCCTGCTGAGCTCCTGGTTCTGGATCTCCGCCTGGCTATTTCCGATTGGGGAAGTGATCAATCTGGGAGGCAGAACCTATCTCCTCAATGAAAGTTTTTCCATTCTGGGGCGGGAGTTTATCCTCTTGGATGCAGACCGCGGTTTGCTTGTCCTGGTATATTTTGCCCTGATGGTCTGGATTATCGGGTCATGGTTCGCTCAGCCGGGAAATGCTTTTGTTCCCTTTGCCTTTTCGCTCTCTGCCTTGCTGGTTGCTGCCCTGACGGTAGAACCTTTCCTGTATGCTGCCCTATTGATCGAGATCGGCATTTTGATCGCAGTTCCGCTCCTCTCTCCGCCGCACCAACAACCTGGCAGAGGTGTATTTCGCTTCCTGGCTTTTCAAACTTTGGGGATGCCGTTTATTCTGCTGGCAGGCTGGTTTCTGACAGGATTGGAGGCCAGCCCTGGGCAAAGCGGATTGGTGCTGCGGGCTGGGTTGTTGATCGGGATTGGGATTTCGTTTTTGCTGGCCTTGGTGCCGTTTCATAGTTGGGTGCCCCAGTTAGCAGAAGAGAGCCATCCTTATATAGCTGCTTTTTTGCTGTTCCTGTTCCCTTCCATGATTTTTATCTTTGGCTTGGGATTTTTGGACCGGTTCATCTGGCTCAGAGAATCGGAAGCGGTTTATTTCGGACTTCGAGTGGTTGGCGCTTTGATGGTATTGGTGGGAGGGACATGGGGAGCCGTTGAAAAACACCTTGGCCGTACATTGGGGCATATCACTGTGGCAGAAACCGGTGTAAGTCTGTTGGCGGTAGGGATAGGCTCTGCCGAAGGGGTGCTGTTATTTTTCTGGCTGATGCTTGTCCGCTTAATCGCGTATGTTATTTTGGCTGCAGGTGTTTCTATGATCTGGCAAAGAAATGCTGGTGAACTCCATTTAGACCGGCTCTCCGGGAAAGGGCATCGCATACCACTCATAGCCGGCATTGTCATCATGGCACAATTTTCCCTGGTAGGTGTCCCATTGCTGGTTGGTTTCTTGCCCCGGTTAACGCTCTGGCGGGTCCTGGCAGGAATTTCCCCAATCCTGGCAGCTGCTGGTTTGCTGGGTAACACCGGTCTGCTGATCGGGGCTGTTCGCACCCTGAATAACCTGTTTGTGCCTTTTGCAGATGATCTACATCGGATCGATACCTCGGGAGGCATTTTGAGCCAGGATGGGGCTTTGGTCTCAGAGAGAGCGCTTGAATGGATCCTTTATGCGACTTTTTTACTCTCAATTAACATCTTTAGTTTGTTCCCTCAGGTGTATTTGCCCTGGGTTGAGAAGCTGTTACTGATGTTTGAGAGGATTGGTGGTTAGGCAGTCGAAGCCTGATAAACATAGCAGCCACTAGCTGGTTTGCTTCATGCTATAATCAATCACCTCTACGCCCCACCAGGCGTATTTTTGGAGAGTCTAGTATGGAACAAGAACAACTTGAAAAAAAAATCGATTGGCTGGAAAAAGAACGTCGGGCGGATAAGCAAACGATCGCATCCTTGCAAAATCGTTTGACCGAGATCGAAAGCCACCTGGAAAAAACCAACAAATATGCTCAGGGTTTAGAGTCGGATATTACTAAGGTAAGTGTCCGATTGACGCGCATCGATGCCTTTGATGAAGCACTTGCGGTTGTTCGCAAAGATATTAAAAGCGAACTCGATGCGCAGGAAAAGCGGCTAAAATCCCGTGAGAAGTACGCAAAATCGAAACAAGAAGAAGAGATCGCCAATTTAAAAATTGATCTGGAAGAGCTAAGTAAAAAACTCACCGTGATTCCA
>DNGN01000258.1 GCA_003486225.1 Chloroflexota bacterium | reverse complement strand
AAGATCAAGGCCAAGCTGGATAAGACCGTAAAAGCCATGGAAAAACGCGAAAAGATCCGCACCGAATTAACCCGCTCCCTTGGGGTCTTTCGAGCCTGGTATCTGCGGGCTGGCGAACTGACCGGCCTGGCGGATGAGATATTCTATTTGCAGACCGAAGAAGTTCAGCAGCTTTTGAAGGGCAAGACCAACTGGGATGGCATTGTGCGTTCAAGGAAGGAAGCTCACCGGCGTCACCTGGAATTGCCCGCCCTGCCGATGATGATCAGCGGCCGCTTTGACCCCTACACCTGGGAGAAAGACCCGATGCGACACTCAGATTACTATGATGCCCATGTGCAAAGGGATCCGGAAGAACAATGCGATGTTATCAAAGGACATGCGGGTTCGGCGGGTCAGGTGGAAGGCCTGGTGCGCATCATCCACAGCCCGGCTGAATCCGACCACCTGAAAAATGGGGAAATCCTGGTGGCCTCAAGCACGAATGTGGGNNCCAGCCGTGGTTGGTACCGGAAACAGCACAGCCGCACTTTCGACCGGAGACCGTGTACGAGTGGACGGAAGCCATGGGACGGTGGAAATCCTGCAAAAGGCCGCGCTGAACTGAGTTCGTTTCGACAGGGAGCAGCAGATCGCTGCTCCCTGAGCTGGTCAGGTTAGAGCTTCAGGCTTTAATATCGTTTGCTGAATGAAAGACATACCATGAACAAAAAAGAATTTCTTATCCTATCGATCGCATTGATCGTGGTGATGCTTGGGTTTGGGATGGTGATTCCGATCTTCCCATTCTATATTGAAAATTTAGGTGCTGGGGGTACGGAATTGGGGTTGCTGATCGCCACCTCTGCTTTTTTGGAATTCTCTTTTGGGCCAATGTGGGGGGCTGTATCGGACAAGCGGGGTCGAAAACCGATCCTGGTGGTGGGCTTATTCGGCTATGCGGTATCTTCCTTTTTGTTTGGCATCTCAAACCAGTTGTGGATGCTGTTTGCAGCACGAGCGCTTTCGGGTGTGCTTTCTTCAGCCACGATAACCTCGGCTATGGCATATGTCGGAGATATTACCACTGAGGAGAACCGCGGGGATGGTATGGGCAAGATTGGTGCTGCGATGGCTTTGGGATTAATGGTCGGCCCGGGGTTAGGCGGCTGGCTGGCGGAGGGTTCCCTTTCGATCCCATTCTTCATTGCATCGGCCATGTCCATCGCGTCCTTAATCCTGGTTTTGACCCTGCTCCCGGAATCTCTCACAGCTGAGCAGCAGCAAGCCGGGACAAAAATTCAACTTCCCCGGTTTAAGTCCTTGTGGGCAGCTGTAAAAGGTCCCATTGGTTACCTTTTGCTGCTGGTGGCATTGTTCAGCTTTGCCCTGACCAATTTTGAAGCGATTTTTGGCTTGTACGCGCTCGAAAAATTTGGATTTGGCCCAGAAAAGGTTGGTGCGATCTTGATGGTGGTTGCAGTCGTCTCAACCGTGGGAAAGGCTGTGCTGACCGGCCCGGTAACGCGAAAATGGGGGGAGAGGCTGACCATTAAAGCGTCTCTCCTGGCTGGTGCCTGTGGATATCTGGTGCTGCTGGCTGCCTGGGATTTTGTCTCTGTTCTGGTGGCGACAGCTTTCTTTATTCTTTCCAAGACCCTGCTGCGGCCAGCTACATTCGCCCTGATCTCCAGGCAGGCTTCAGCCAGTCAGGGCACTGCCATGGGGTTAAGCAACTCCTTTATGAGCCTGGGGAGGATCATCGGCCCGATTTGGGCTGGATTCGTTTTTGACTTCCATCCCAACCTGCCATACCTGAGCGGCTCATTCTTCTTGTTGGCGGGATTTGCCATCAGCCTGGTGGTTTTTAACCGCAATAAAATTGACCGCCATCAAAACAGTATGATTCATAGGGTGGGTTAGTTATTCATGCTTCCAAAGACCTGGGGTTTTATAAGCCAGGTTGAATTTACGCTGGTTCAGGTTTTCGGAAAATCCTTTTGGCCTGACGATATATCAATTTTCCAAGGCGACAGGAAGCCTGTTTCTCTTTGAGGGTTATCGCTACTTCAGAGAGCATGTATAATAATAATGGCATTGATCGAATTATTCGGCTCATAATCGGGTTGCAGACATCTTGGTTTTACTATAAGGGGCTAATCATGAATCTTCCCAGGTTTATCCTTCGGCTCATTTTTGGAAAGCGCTTGCCAACCGTATCTGGTGAGCTGAACATCCCCGGATTGCTCCATCCGATCACCATTCACCGTGACCAATACGGTGTGCCTTACATCCGCGCCAAGAATGAGCAGGATGCTTGGTATGGGCTAGGTTTTTGCCAGGGACAGGACCGCACTTTCCAGCTGGAGATGCTGCTACGGGTCACTCGCGGCACATTGTCTGAAATTGTTGGGGAAAGTGCTCTTCCAATGGACCGCCTGTCGCGCCGGATTGGCTTCAATCGCGCAGCCCAGGGCCATAAAAAACTGGNNCAAGCTGCCGCATGAATTTGCCCTGCTGAAGACCGAACCTACACCTTGGGAGGTAGAGGATGTGCTGGCAGGCCTCAATTACATCGGGTTTGGGCTGTCCTCCTGGACGGCGAAGCTCACTCGACTGATCATTCTGGAAAAGGATGGACCGGAAGCGATCAAAGCGTTAGATAGCGGCTATGCGTCCTGGAATCCGGTCTCAACCCCGCCGGGTGCCAAAGCTGGTCCAGCCCTAGACCGCTTGGATGAG
>DNGN01000209.1 GCA_003486225.1 Chloroflexota bacterium | reverse complement strand
GCAGTGTCTGGCGCAGAGATATAATCAATGGCTGAGAAAAGATATGGGAAGTGCGATTGATGAAAGAGCATCCTGATTTCCAAAATCTGGTCCCGCATTTCAACTATGAGGGGGAATATATCCGTGCGGAACGATATGGTTATGGACATATCCATGACACGTATGTGGTCTATTTCAAATTGGCTGACGGCAGGATAAGAAAGTACTTACTTCAAAGGATCAATCACTTTGTCTTTGCAAACCCTGCCGGGCTGATGAAAAATATCGCGGCCATCACGGCTCATCTGCGCCGTAAGGTGATCGCAGATGGCGGCGACCCTGCCCGCGAGACGCTCAGCCTGGTGCCTACCCGGAGCGGCAGCACCTATCATCAATCCGGGGACGGCATGTACTGGCGCAGCTACCATTTCATCGAAGATGCCCAGACCTACCAGTTCCCGGCCAGCATGCAGCATGTCTACAATGCGGCACGCAGCTTTGGAACTTTCCAGCTCATGCTGGCGGATTTCCCGCTGGATGAGCTGGATGAAACCATCCCGGATTTTCATCACACCCCCAANNTGGACCTGATCGACCAGGGCAGGCTGCCGCTGCGGGTGACCCATAACGATACCAAATTCAACAATGTCATGATTGATGATCACACCGGGCAGGGCCTGTGCGTGATCGATCTGGACACGGTGATGCCCGGTTCTGCACTCTACGACTTTGGGGACGCGATACGTTCAATTGCCAATATGGCCAAAGAAGATGAGCGCGATCTGTCTCNNTGCGCTTCCTGACGGATTACCTGAACGGTGATGTGTACTTCCACACCCAACGCCAGGATCAGAACCTGGACCGCTGCCGGGTCCAATTCAGGCTGCTTCAGGAAATGGAAGCGCGTTACGATGCGATGATCCGGGTCATCCAGGAAAATGCACCGCGCTAAAAATTAGTTGGGTTGGGCGATCATCTTGGGTCCGGGAAGGTTTTGGGGGGCAGCAAAATATGCCTGACGGTATGGCTAGACGATCATTTTCTTTACCAGTTCTGCTGTGGCGGTGGTGGCGAACTCAAGGCTCAGCTCTTTGAGGACCGAACTGATCACCGGCCAATATTTTTTCTTGAACCTGGGCAGTGCCCCGCTGACTGGCTGTATCTCATTCCGCCCGCCAGCTTTGAGCCAGTCCTGCACGCTGGTTTCAGGTTCTTCCTCCCCGGGAATGGCAGAGATCTCCCGCCCGATCCAGTGCTCCAGGCTGACGGAAAACAGGCGGAATGTTTTGGTTTGTGGGTCTTCCAGCAGCAGCCCGCGCTTGACCAGTTCCGGGATATCTAAATGGACGCGGTTGTGAATCCGGGATAAATTTTCAAGGGTGGGCTTGGTTTTTTCAGACGGTTTTTGCTGGCTGAGGGCGATGATGGCCAGCAGGGTGATCTTTTCGCTTTCCGAGGAATGAGACCACATATAGGTGAAGTGNNTTTTGGCGGGCTTCGACCATGTAATGGCCGGCAATCTGCATAAAGAACGGGTACCCACCCCCTAGCTGGATGATGGTTTCTTTTTCTTGCCTGGAAACAGGGAACTCTATTCCAGCGTAGTACCCATCCAGCATCTCGATCATATCTGCGCGGCTAAACGGGCGCAGCACCACATTGGCGAAGATGTTGAAGAACGGAGACCCTTTCAGCTCTTCCGAGTGACACAGGTCTACCAGCGCCCGCCGGGTGGCGGTGACCAGGGGTAAATTCTGGTGAATGGCCAAAGCGCGCAGCCCGCCGAAAAAGTCGGTGCCAAAATTGGGGTTCTGGGTGACGTATTCAAATTCATCCAGCAGCAGCACCGTGGTCAGCCCAGAATCGGTGATCACGGTAAAAAGGTCTTCCAGGTCAAACAGGTCAAAACCATCCTGCCCCCGGATTTTTTTGATCTCGGGGATCAGCTCGGGCACGCAGATCGAACGCTCCATTTTGTGCAGCACACGCTGCCAGAAGCGTTGTGGGGTGATATCGGTCAGTCCCTGGAAATCAATATAGATCATGCAGTATTTGTCGGGGTGCAGGCCCAATCCCTCGGCCACCTCGGGTGTGTCAAGGTGCTTCAGCAGGGAGGTCTTGCCGATGCGCCGCTCACCGACCACCGAGGTCGACTCGTGGGCGCTGGAGAGCAGCCGGTTGACGATCTGGCGGATCTCCTCTTTGCGGCCGTAAAAGCGGACCGGGTCGCGGATCGGGTTGCCAAAGGTGAACGGGTTAGTGGCCATAAGAACCCCTCATCAGTTGAACTCCACGCCGTCCAGGTTCCAGAATTCAATGTTGTCAATCAGGGCGTTGAATTTCTTAAGAGGAATATTTTGCCCGACATTGATGCTGATCGTCCGATCGAAGACTTGCAACCCATCGCTGTAAGCAACAAGTTCCCCGTCGAAGAAACAGAAAAATTGAGTGCCATAAAAGAACACAAACATCGTATGGGGGGCTTCAATATCTGGGAAGGGTATCACTNNTGTTAGAATGCTGCCTGAATTTCCTGGGTCTGTGAACTGGAACTCGTACTGGAGGGCAAATGATGAGCTGCCCTGGAGCCCCGGGAAAGGAAGCCTGAAATATCCGTAATCCTCGTTTTCAATCGCATCAAGCTGGAGTCTGCCATCAGCCACCAACTCGCTCAGCGGGACGGACTTTGTATCACTGAAAGCCACCTGCATCTGGTTCCAATAACCTCGCGGTTCCTCAAAATCATCGCC
>DNGN01000318.1 GCA_003486225.1 Chloroflexota bacterium | reverse complement strand
CCAAACGCGCGGGCAGCCCTGCCGCCCGTGCCAAGACCACCATCGAGCTGGCGAAGTAATCACAGTAGCCTTTTTGCTGTTCGAAGAGAAAATAATCGACAATATCACGGTATTCCGGTGGGTCTTCTATTTCCAGCGAGTACTCAAATTGCCGCAGATAACGCTCGATGGCCACAGCACGATCGTAGGGTGTGGGCTGGGTTGCTGTCAGGCTGAGAGCAAGGTCGTATACCCGGGCTGGAACAGAATCCGGGACCTGTAAATACTTATTGGCAATCCAGTCCGGATATTCTTGCGACGTATTCCTCAATTCATTCTCGCCAAAATAAGGGNNAACTTGGTGTGGAAGGAGGCGTAATAGTTCACATTGGCAGCCGCCAGCTCACCCACATAGTACATCAGGTTCCCTTGTCGAAAAGCATCAACTAAGGAGATTTCCTGGAAGATCAAATTCTGGTTGGGCGTGAAATCGATCTCAAATGCCTCTTCTGCAGGTGTAAGCTCAAAGCCTTTATTCAGGGTGTACCAGCCGCCCAGTTTATACATTTCATAGGTTGCCGAGCGTAAGTAATAGCTTGGATTGCCGGGCACATTGGGATTCTCAATGGCCGCGTACATGACCTCAATTTCAGCCAGATCGGGGGTGGATCGAACCAGGTGGACATTCGGCAGTCTGCCCTCGGTTATTTCTTCCAGGACACTTTCCGGGCCGATTAACGATTCCTCATCCAGGATGCTGGCTTCCTGAACACCATCCTCTCCGGGAACATATTGTGCCGCTTGCTGCCGTCGTTCGCGCAGGTCTTTGATAAACTCATCTAATTTCGGCGATGAGATCATGGCCGCGAAAAACACCAGTCCCGCAGCAATCAGCAAAGCGTTTTGGGTGGTGATCTTGCGGATCATGTCTGAATAGTTTAACCCTCGCTGATACCAATGGTCTTCCAGTTGGGCTTGCTTGGCGAGCATGGACAGCAATAATCCAGTCCCCAAAACAAACAGCAGCCCATAAATGCCTGTCCCATTGGTCCGGTAAATGCCTGCAATCACCAGCAGGGTTGGCAGGAACCCTACCAGCACCATTTTTTTCTTAATCACGAACCAAAACATCCAGATGGAGATGATCCAAACCAGGAAACCCCAGATCAGGTTAAGCGAAACCGGGTCATACACCGGATCAGGCAGGGCGTTCAACCAGTCCTGAAGGCGATCAGACAAGACCCGGACAGCCTGGTAAAAGAAATCCTTTTTTTCCTGCAGCAGGATGGTGTCTGGCGAGACCCCCATCTTCGTGAACCACGATCGCCAAAAAGCTGAAAGGTACGCCGACCCGGCTTGCAAAAAATCCATCANNCAAAACGGGATTGGGTCTTCGGGGTAAAGAGAGCAGCAGGCTGAAGGCGACAGCCAGAAACATGATCAGGCGCAAGCCATCCATGTTTAGCCCCCGGTCCAGCCTGGTCACACTATATACCAGCAGCATACTCACTAGCAGGAATAACAGGAAAGCCGAGAGCTGATACCAGGAAAAGAGTTTGCTGGCCTGCACCCTGAATCGTTGGATCATGGGAGCGCCCCCCGATCCAAAACAGCAGCAGGAGAAAGGGCTGTCCACTGATTTGGGAAAATCTCTTGGAAATCCGGCCAGGCATAGATATTCTTGGTGATCACAAAATTGCGGATCCCCCAGGAATTCAGCTGGTTCAGGATCGGGGTTGAACTCTGCATCCCACCGAAATTCTCCGGAGCCAGGAACAAAACCGTCGTGGTGATGCCGCGCTGCTTCAAGGCTGTCAGGGCACCCAGCCACTCCGGGTCCACTGAGGCTGTCACCACGATCGCACTGCTCTTGCGCTCCATGAAGCGCTGTGCCTTCGCCAGCAGGGATTTCAGCGAGGTATCTCCCCGATCGACCATCGCCAATGCGTACATAATCTCGGAACGTTGCCCGCTACCGGTTTTTGGCGGCAGCCATACCGGCTTACTGCCCTCACCCACCAAGCCCACAGCCCGGTTTTCCTTCAATCCGCGATCCGCAATGGATGCGGCCAGCACCGTGGCATACTCATCCGTGGTTTCCAATCCCTCCCCCACCTGCATATAGCGGTCCATATCCAAAAAGACCCACCAGTCACTGGAAGGATGCTGGTCAAACGTGCGGACATAAAAATCCTCACGCCGCGCCGATGTCAGCCAGTGCACCGAGAACAAGCTGTCTCCGGACACATACTCACGCACGCCTGCGGCAGTCACCGTGCGGTCGAACACCCTCGACTGCGCCCCGCTGTTCCCATGCCATTCGCCGGACGCGATTTCAATTTCCAGCAGGGACACGATTGGCGGGGTCACCAGGATTTGCTTCTTAAAGGCTGAATGCACCGTGATTTCAAAGATACCAAAAGGGTCGCTGGTGCGAATTTCTGTTGGACCAACATTATACAAACCGCGCGTGGTACACATATTGTCCATGTACCACAATTTGTCAAAATTGCCCCGAACCGGCCAGGCAACACTACTTTTGTAACCCGGGAAATTTGAATGATCGATCAGTTCAACAGCAAAGGCGGTGAAGCGGCTGTGATTCGAGATCGTGAACATCTCGCTGAACTTATCACCCACCTGCGCCCAGCCATGCCGCATTTCGCGTTTGAAACTCAGGCCCCGATAGAGAGCGAATGCCCAGACGGCGCTCAGCAAAAAAGCCCCGCCAAAGGCAGCCAGCAAAACCTCCCAGGCTCGGTGTGGTGCAAAATACTGCTGGATGATCAGGCCGATAACTACAATGGGCAGAAATAAATTTTTTAATCGGAAGTGTCGTGTTAGCTCGGGGTTTGGATCCATGATAGAAGTATAATTCATCAACATTAAAGGGGGCTTAGTTCGTCGGGCTAAGCCATTTGGGCTTGGTTAATGTACTATGCGCAGATTTGGCAGCCTGGGACATGTAGTTTCCGGGAAACAGGCTGGCTGTATATAAAAGATCTTCCAACAGGTATTGATTACTAACTGTTCACCTGAAGCCTATTAATAGAAGGAACCGTCACACGCCGGTCAATGATTACCCGGCCGTCTTCTGATAGGCTAACCGCAAAATTCGGCAGCGAGGAGACTGCTGGCCCTTGCAGCACGCGCCCAGAGAGCTCAAACTGGCTGCCATGACACGGGCAGGTAAATTGATCATCCTTTTCATTGATGATACAGCCCAAATGCGTGCAGGTTGCGGATACCGCATACAGCCCATCTTCATCCCGGATCAGCCAGGCTTTCACTTCAGCTACATACAGGATCGATCCCTCCAGATAAATGGTCGGTTGATCCAGGGTCACGGTTTGCACCAGCTTTTCTCCGGGCGGGTCATAGCTTAAAAACTGGAAGATTCCCCAGGCAGATGCCACTCCCGAGATCCATAACCCGAGTTGGAGGAACATGCGGCGGGTAAATGCCAGTGCCTTGCGCGTAGTGCTGATATCAGGTTCCATACAATTCAACTACCCTTACCAAAGTTAGGCCCAGGATCACCAAAATGACCAGAAGGGTCACGATCTGGGCTACACGACCCTCCCTGTTGAACCACTCCCCCACACCGCGAGGGCTGCGATCCAGCACATAAGGCACAACAATCAGCAATAGCAGCAGGCTCAGCGGGATCAGCACGCCCATCAGGCGCGCATCTCCACTCACCAGTAACTGCTGCATCCACAGGAAAAACCAAGGCGCGGTGGCATCTTCCGGGATATTCGTGAAATCAGCCGGACCCTGCAAACCAGGCGGGAAGACCAATGCCAGGATCACCAGCAGGATACTCACGGCGAACATGGCAGCTACTTCTTTCTGGTTCAGTTCATTCCGGGTGATTTTAGTCACAGGCCCTGCTTCATCCCTGGCAGAAATACCGCCATCCCGCCGGACACGGAAGATATGCCATACGAGAAAGACCAGCGCCACGATGAAAAATCCATAGATATGCCAGCCATAGAAACGCACGATGGTCTGGTCGCCAATCGCAGACCCGCCGACCGCCAGGGTGTACAAGCTTTCTCCCACCACAGGAATAACCTTGAGCAAATTGGTTCCAACCAGCAATGCCCATGAAATATCTGTATCCCAGCGAAGGCCGTAGCCNNAGCACCACCCGCAGCAGATGCAATATCGTCGTGCCGAGCAGCAGCTGCCCGGCCCAATAATGCAATCCACGGATCAGAATGCCATATGGGACCAGAAAGGTGATCACCTGCAGCGAGCGGTTGGCTTCAGCTGCCGAGGGGATGTAATAAAACACTTCCAGCATGCCGGTTACAAACAACACCAGGAAAAGGAATAACGAGATCCCCCCCAGGCCAAAGGTGTAAAAGAAACTCGCTTCGCGTTTGGGCAGCTTGGGCAAATGCAGGTGCAGGAAGAAATTCGGACGCTTTGGTTTCATAGGAATCAGAAAAACTCAGGGGTTTTCTTCGGTCTCCGGTTGGGCTTTGGTCCATAAAAAACCAAACATTGCCAGAGTCAATCCAAAAATCAGGACAATGCCGCCGGGGTTTTCATCTACCAACTCTGGGGGCTGAACATGCAGTGAAAAAGCCGCCAGATTGGCTTCGGTCAACACGATGCCTTCAGGCAGCTCTCCGCGAGCCCGCAGGATATACGCCGTGATATTGATCGCCTCTTCCTGGGACAGCGATCCCGGGGCCCACCAGGGCATGGTCTCCGAGATCACCTGGTATAGTTGTTGGGCGTTGGCAATCCGGTTCAAGGCAGTCTTGCCTAGCAGAGGGGGAACCTCCTTGGGGAATTCGAACCCCTGCGGGGGGTGGTTGGAGGCATGGCACCTGGACTGCCAGCAATTCATATCTTCGCCAAAACCAGTCTCGCGCCATTCGTCCGTCAGCCCTTGTCCCCAGTTTCCATGGCAGGCCAGACAAATCTGGTAATAAGGCTCGGCGCCAAGGTCTGCTTGAATCGGATCCGGCGGCAGGATAGGGGCCGGCAGATCATCCGGAACCAGTTCAATCAAACCGCGTTCGACATAACTCTGCTTGATCGGCGATAAATCTTCGAGAGAAATCGCAGGCTGGGTAGGCTGGACAGGTTGAGCGGCCTGACAACCAGCCAGCAGCAATGCAAATAAATAGCCAACAACCCCGGAAATGATTCGCGAACGGTGTATCGTTAATATATGCATGGTTTTGTCCGAAAATATTACCAGATCATACCACCCCATACGCATCTGAGCAACACATCTATTCCGA
>DNGN01000036.1 GCA_003486225.1 Chloroflexota bacterium | reverse complement strand
ATCGGAGTTGAGGACAAATTTTTTGACCTCGGCGGCGACTCCCTGACAGCCGCCATTCTATTTGTTGAGATTGAAGAGATATTTCAGCTCAAGTTACCGCTTTCGATCTTAATGAAAGCTGAAACTATCCGGCAGCAGGCCAAAATTATAGCCAGCACGGACTACCTGGCAGATTGGTCCCCGGTAATCCCAATCCAGCNNTTGATTGGCACCAGCAACCCCATTTATTTCCTTCAATCTCGCGGGCTGGATGGAAAGGTCCGCCCCTTCCACAAAGTCCCTGATATTGCTGCCGATTATCTCAACGAGATCAAACGCATCGCCCCAACAGGCCCATACCACCTGATCGGCTCTTCCTTTGGCGGGCTGGTGGCATACGAAATTGCTAGCCGTTTGCCAATAGAAGAGGTCGGTGTGATCGCTTTACTGGATACATTTGGCCCTGGCTATATGCGGCAAAAACAGAAAGCCTCCTCCCAGATCTCAAAATTCAGTCGCTACATTCGCAAACATCTCAGGCTGGTCCTGTTTACAGATCAAAATTCCAGAAAAGAATACTTCAGATATTACAAAGATTTTTTACCGACCCTGGTGAAAAAACTGCGTAAAAAAAATATNNAGACGATATCAACCACCCGCATATCCCGGAAAGATCATCCTGTTCCGGGCCAAACACCAGGCAGCAGACAAAGCACACGACCACACTCTCGGTTGGGGAAAAACATCAATTGGCAACCTCATCATTCATGAGGTGAACAGCCACCATGGAGACATCTTATTCCACCCAGCTATTCAAGAAGTCTATAATCACTTAAAACCACTGCTTGAAGAAGACCAGTTAAAGCAAAGCCCCCAAGAGCGCTAATCTATACGCTTAAGGCAGTTAATTTGCCAAAAAAAACTGCCCTCAGACTCTGAAGGCAGGCGGTTTTGTCCGGACAAGAATCTAAGCAAAATGTTCTTCCAGGAAAGCAAAAGTCTTGCGCCAACATCCTCTATTCATAATGATCCCATTATGACCGGTATCCAATGAGAGATGTTCGTAATTGTATTCAAAGCCATTCGCCTCCAAGCGCTCGATGATCGCCTGGCTCATTTTTGTGGCTGGCCACATCCCGTCCCGCTCCCCCGAAATCAGCAGTAAAGCCCCTCTTATTTTCTCTACATGGATCGCCGCATTATGTGCAGCGGGCTTGTCTCCAAGAGCCGCTTCATGCATTTTTCTCAGCCGCAAGAACAGAAGATCCATTTTCCTGGTTGAAGGTGGATATGCCAGAAATGGCAACCCTGCCCCTTTATAAGACCAGGACGATTTCACATCTTTTCCAATCTCAAACCGCTTTGATGGAATCCCTTGCCAGACAACACTGCTTGGAGAAAATGCGATCACGGCTTTTACCTGTGGGTATATGCTGGCCAAGACAAGGGCTGCTTCCGCCCCTTTGGATCCCCCAATGATCGCATATTCATTTGGCACGATCCCTTTTTGCAAAGATAACCAATCAAACACGCTCTGAAAATATTCTAATGGAATTTCTTCCAGCGCTTTTGGCAAGCCGTGTGCCTTAAAATAAGCAAGGCTCAGCACCACATATCCCTTTTCTACCAAGATCTCGATCGGTTTTTTTATCCTGCTCCACGATTTTCCACCTTCAGATCCGCCTAGCATGATGATGGCTTTTTTAGATTCGGCAGTACGAGCAGAAAAAAGATCACCATTCAATCCATCATTGGCAATTGCTTGTTTAATCATTTCCAGTCCTTCATCTTGGGGATCCACCCGCTGAATTGAGCACTTTTATCGGGTGAACGGTTCGAAACCAAAGCCTACCAATCGCATTTTTTTTATTATTGCTTAACAATATTGGATCAAGATTAATTTAACCTAATAATCAGGTTTGTCCCCAAAAGGCGGCGCGCCGTGTGGCACAAAAATAATTCCAATCAGACAATAAAACTATTCCTACCTTTATAGTAAAATATTTAAAGCTTATGATGAGATAGGAGATTAAGATGGATAAGTTTATGCAAGAAGCCATCGCAGAAGCAAAAAAGGGGCGCGACTCAAATGGTATCCCAATTGGTTCGGTGCTGGTCAAAAATGGTCAAATCATCGGTCGCGGGCACAACCAGCGGGTTCAGCGCGGCAACCCCATTCTGCACGCTGAAATTGACTGTCTGCAGAATGCCGGCCGAATTGGATCCTATGCCAGCACCACGCTTTATTCCACTTTGATGCCCTGCTATCTATGCTCGGGAGCGGTCGTGCAGTTCGGGATCAAAAAGGTGATCGCGGGCGAATCGAAAAGCCTGGATGGGGGGAGAGAATTTATGGAAGCGCACGGTGTTGAAGTCATCGATCTTGATCTTGAAGAATGCAAGAACCTGATGAAATCCTTTATGCAAGAAAAGCCCGACCTTTGGAAAGAAGATATTGGCGAGCTTTAGCTGGACTACTTTCGAGCCCTCAGCTTCCTTTTTGGATTTGAGGGTTTTTTTATATCTTTTTTTCATTTTGTTTTACGGATTTTCAACTGCTTCTTGTATAATGGAGTTGGCCAAAAAACCTTCGCTGACAAACGTTATGATTACGATGTATTATCTTTTCCAGAATCAATCTCAGTCTGCACAGTCGAACTGAGATGCCATAGGAGGTGCCTAGAGCTAAACCAGAATAAAGGATAGAAACTCGAACCAAAAAAATCAACGATAACTAATTGGAGGAAAAATGTCACCCAAAAAAATAATGCTGTTTTTGCTTGTTGTTCTTCTGGCAGTATTTGCAGCGAGCTGCGCTTCTACGGAAGCCGAATCGCCTGAGGAAGAAGGCGGTCTGCCGCTTTTCTTTGCAGCTTTCGCCACCCCCATTGAAGAGCCCTGGGACGGTGTCATCCATGCCGCATTGCAAAAAGCTGCGGCGGATGGATTGATCGTATATGAATATGTTGATGACATCGGGTACGCAGGCGATATGGAACGCGTGCTGCGCGAAGTAGCCGAAGANNGGCCCTGCTGGCAACAACATGGCGGTCTTTGACAACTGGATCCACGAACCGGCATACCTCTGCGGTCTGATTGCAGGCGGGATGACCGAATCGGGTGTCATCGGTGTGGTCGGCGGACATCCTGTTCCGGAAGTTAACCGCATCGTCAATGCCTTCATCCAGGGTGTCAAAGAAACCAATCCTGATGCCACCGTATTGGTCACCTTCATCAACAGCTGGTTTGACCCGGCAGCCGCAAAAGAGGCCGCCCTTTCACAGGTAGACGCCGGCGCCGATGTGCTGTTTGCTGAACGGTTCGGCGTGATCGAAGCCGCAGTAGAAAATGGGCTTTGGGCATTTGGCAACATGAGCGACCAGAATGAACTCGGACCGGAAAACGTTCTTTCCAGCCCAGTCTGGAATATGACCCCCACCGTGGAGTATGTGGTCTCCCAGGTAGTTGGCGGCACCTTTACCTCACAGGACCTGAAAGATTTCAGCATGATGGGCAAGGGCGGCGCCAGCCTGGCTGATTACCATGGCCTCGAGAGCCAAATTCCAGCCGATATCCTGGCTCTGGTGAAGCAGCGACAGCAAGAAATACTGGATGGTTTGTTCCGCGTGGACATCGACGAAGCCACCCCG
This sequence comes from Chloroflexota bacterium, assembly GCA_003486225.1. The sequence continues at coordinate 20,188 of DNGN01000036.1, read as the reverse complement.
GCTGGTTCAAACTAAATTTCAACACCCATCCATATCAAAAACAATAACTAAAAATACCCATCTCCACAAATTGTGGAGATGGGTATCAATAAAGGCAGGTGTGCATGAATGTTGTTGAAATGACCGGAATTACCAAGCAGTTTGGACAAGTTGTTGCCAACAATAATGTGAATTTTGAATTACGCAAGGGGGAAGTTCATGCCCTGCTCGGAGAAAATGGGGCAGGAAAAACAACCCTGATGCGTATCCTCTACGGACTATATAAAGCCGATGAGGGCGATGTTTCGATCAACGGACAAAAGGTCAAAATCGGTTCTCCCAAAGATGCCATTCAAAATGGCATCGGTATGGTAACCCAGCACTTCGCATTGGTACCGCCTTTTACCGTGGCTGAAAATGTGGTGATGGGTTCTTTGGATCAAGTCTATCTTGACATGCGCGTTTACGAGGAAAAAGTAGCCCAGGCGGCACAAAAATTTGGTATCGATATTGATCCCTCTGCATTAGTCAAACACCTTTCGGTTGGGCAAAAACAGCGGGTTGAGATCTTAAAGGCACTTTACCGGCAAGCCCAGGTACTCATCCTGGACGAACCCACTGCAGTGCTGGTCCCCCAAGAAGTAGACGCACTCTTTGAAACTCTGCGGCGATTGACCTCGGAGGGGATTTCGATTGTATTTATTTCCCATAAACTTAATGAAGTAAAGCAGATCTGCAACCGGGTCACCGTTTTACGAGATGGCACAGCCATCAGCACCGTAGCAGTGGCTGAAACCAGCACCAACGAGCTGGCGCGGATGATGGTGGGCAGAGAAACATTTGGTGTGATGAGGAGCGGCAAGCATCTGGCCGATGAACCAATCTTAAAGCTCAAAGACCTCAGCGCTGAAGACGATCAAAACATCCAGGTCCTGACCAATATCAACCTGGATGTCAAAGCGGGTGAGGTGTTGGGCCTGGCCGGTGTGGGCGGTAATGGGCAAACAGAACTGGCTGAAGTTTTATCCGGCACCCGAAAGCCGACTTCCGGCCAAATTATCCTGAAAGAAAAAAACATGACCGGTGCTACCCCAGCTGCGATGACCGCTGCAGGGGTAGGCCGGATTCCGGAAGACCGGCATGCCGGTGTGGTTGGAGAATTAACTGTCGCTGAAAATCTGGTCCTGGACCAGATCCAAAATTTTTCAAATAAGAACATCCTGGACCGGAAGGCCATCCGCGATAATGCCACCAAGCTTATCGAGCGCTTCCAAATCAAGGCCCGCCCGAAGGACAAAGCCAGGACACTCTCTGGCGGCAACATGCAAAAACTCCTGCTGGCCAGGGTCCTGGCAGAGAAACCGAGTGTCATCATCGCCCCCCAACCCACCCGCGGTTTAGATGTTGGTGCCACAGAATATGTCCACAAACAACTTCTCGAACAGAGAGAACAAGGAGCGGGCGTTTTGCTCATCTCTGAAGACCTCGATGAGATCCTGGCCCTCTCAGACCGAGTCGCGGTGATCTATGAGGGCGAGATTGTGGGCATCATGCCAGTGGAAGAGGCAGATATTGAACGGCTGGGATTGCTGATGTCTGGTGCTCTCAAGGAGGATCACAATGCCAAAGTTTAGAATAGAACGAGCCGATGCACCAGCCTGGTTCAGATGGTTAATCCCTGTGCTTGCCCTGGTCGTCACCTTTATCCTGACCTCCGGGCTTATTATCCTGGGCAAGGTCAATCCGCTCACAACTTATTACAACCTCCTGTTGGCACCTCTTTCCAGCCGGGTGGGTTTCCTGGAAGTGCTGGTTAAAGCCACCCCGCTGATGCTGACAGGTATTGCCGTAACAATCGCTTTTGTGGCAGGATACTACAACATCGGGGCAGAGGGACAGCTGTATGCCGGGGCTATTGCGGCGGCCTGGTTAGGCACCGTCCTGGATGGCGTTCCGACTTTTCTCTCCATTATCATCATGCTGGCCGGCGGGTTCGCAGCTGGGGTGCTGTGGGCTTTGGTCCCTGCACTGCTGCGAACGAAATTGAATGTGGATGAAGTGGTAACCACCCTGCTGACCAACTCGATCATGCTCTTTCTGGTCAGTGCAATCCTGAACGGTCCGTGGCGAGATGCGGAATCTGGTTGGCCGCAGTCGCCGGAAATTTTACCCAGCACCCAGCTGCCAAAACTGATCGCCCGTTCACGCTTACACTTCGGCTTCCTGATTGCCGTTGCCAGTATTGTGGTCATCTGGTTTATTCTGACCCGCACCTCTTTCGGCCTCAAAGTCCGCTCTGTTGGGCTTGGCAAGGAAGGAGCTAATTTTGCGGGTATCAATGTTAATCGCACAGTTCTCACGGCCGCCCTGATCAGTGGCGGGATTGCCGGGATTGCCGGATATGTGGAAGTTGCCGGAATCCAGTACCATCTCATCGGCGAGCTTTCCCCTGGTTATGGTTACACTGGCATCATCATCGCAACCATGGGTGGATTGAATGCCTTCGGGGCCGCGGCTGCCGCCTTCTTTTTCGGCCTGGTAGATACAGGGGCTCAGACGGTCAGCCGCGTGCTCGGCGTTCCGGTTTACCTGGGTGAAGTCACTCAAGCCACAATGCTGCTGGTCATCCTCGGCATGTTCCTGCTTCAACGCTACCGGATACGGAGGGAATAATGGACGCTTTTATCGCTACACTTACTGCTGCTACGCTGCGGGTTGCAACGCCTATTTTACTGGCCGCGATCGGGGAAACCTATTCAGAACGGTCCGGAATCCTCAACCTCGGCATTGAGGGCACGATGTTCTTCGGGGCTTTCATTGGCTTCTATACCGCAGATGCCACTGGTTCGCTCTGGCTGGGCCTTCTGGCTGCGATCATCAGCGGCGTGCTGTCTGGGTTGCTCATGGCTGCCTTCTCTGTGACACTGGGGGTGAACCAGCATGTTTCAGGTCTGGGAATCACCCTCCTGCTGAGCGGGCTGGCACTCTATGGTTTCCGACTGTTCTATGGTGGCCGCTCAACCCCACCCTCCATCCCCCCATTCCAGCAAATTACAATCTTCGAAAAGATCCCCTTTTTGGGAACCATTTTAGATCAATATCTACTCACGTATCTGGCGTTTTTGGTCATTGTGCCGTTAGCCTGGTGGGTTTTGTACCGCACCAGCTTTGGCCTGAATATCCGGGCCGTTGGCGAAAACCCCGAGGCGGCGGATGCGGCCGGGATCAATGTCTTTCGCATCCGCTACCTGGCGCTGATGATCGGTGGCGGGCTGATGGCGACTGGCGGCGCATTCCTGTCGCTCTCACAGCTGGGGGCCTTCACCCATGGAATTGTAGCGGGACGAGGATGGGTTGCAATTGCCCTGGTCATCTTCGGCAACTGGAATCCGGTCAAAGTCATGTGGGGATCGCTCATTTTCGGCGGGACCTACGCCTTACAGCTCCGCTTGCAGGCAATGGGATTACAGCTTCCTGTACCTTACGAAGCCTTCCTGGCCCTGCCTTATATTGTCACAATCATTGCCCTGGTCATCGCAGGCAGACAGGCGCTCTACCCTGCAGCGCTGCTTAAACCATACCGGCGTGAATAAAGCGAAAAATAATACTCTTATTTGATGGACACAAGGAGAAAAAAATATGTCTGAATCTTATGACATCCTGATCAAAAATGCGCAACTGCGCTCAAGCCCAGGCCAGCTGCAAAACATTGCCATCAAGGATGGAATGGTCAAGGCCATTGGGAAAGAAGTCAGCGGCAGTGCGGGCACCGAAATCGACGCGCAAGGCAACCTGACGACTGAATCATTTGTCAACACACATCTACACCTATGCAAAGTGTACACCCTCTCCATGATGGATGAGGAAGCCCTGAAGGATTATCACGGAGAAGGCATGGGCAAAGCCATGACGGCCATCGAGCTGGCCGCCCGTGTCAAAGAAAAATACGATCAGTCCTGGATCGTGCCCAATGTACGAAAAGCAATGGCTTTATCCGCAAAGTACGGCTGCACCCATACCCGGGCATTTGCAGATGTGGACAGCAAAGCAAAGCTGGAAGGTGTTAAATCCCTGATCCAAGTCCGCGATGAATTCAAAGGCATTGTGGATATCCAGGTGGTTGCCTTTGCCCAAGACGGGGTCGTGCGCGAGCCCGGTGCGGCGGACCTGGTAAGGCAAGCGATGGAGCTTGGTGCCGATGTGGTCGGCGGCATCCCCTGGATCGAGTTCACTGATGCGGATATTGCTGAACATGTCCGCGTGATTTTCGATATCGCACAAGAATATAACAAGCCGGTCTCGATGCTGGTGGACGATGCCGGAGATCCTGGCCTGCGTTCTCTGGAATTGATGGCGCTGGAAACGATCAAACGAAACTGGCATGGTCGCTCCCTGGCACACCATGCACGTGCCATGGCTTTATATCCCAAACCATACCTGCAGAAAATTGCTGCCCTGATGAAACAAGCCCAGATGGGCGTTGTCAGCGACCCTCATACCGGTCCCCTGCATGCCCGCGTGCGCGAACTGCTGGAAGAGAACGTGCTGGTGTGCCTGGGCCAGGATGATATCTCGGATGCGTATTATCCATTTGGCCGCAACAACATGCTGGAAGTCGCCTTCCTCAATTCCCACCTGCTCTGGATGACCACCCGCCAGGAGATGGAAGTTCTCTATGATATGGTGACAACTGAAGCCGCCAAATGCATTGGCCTGGACAATTTCGGCTTGCAGGTTGGTTCGCCCGCCAACCTGGTTGTTCTGGACGAACCGAATGTGCTTGAAGCCCTGCGTACACATGCCGCCCCAGCGTATGTCGTCAGTCACGGAAAACTGGTTGATCAGCAAGCGGTAAAGAAGATGGCAGCATAGCAGGCAGGAGCATATACATTGATGAATAAACCCATAGAGCTGCTGGACCTGCAGTTTACCGTAAACGGGCAGGCTATCCAGGCTACGGCACCCAAAGAGATGCTGCTTTTGGATTACCTGCGCTCAGAAATGAACCTGTGCGGTACCAAAAATGGCTGCGCGACAGGTCATTGTGGGGCTTGCACGATCATCCTGGATGGCAAAGCCCGGCGAGCATGCCTGGTAAAAATGGGCAAAATTGAAGGGGCGGAGATTGAAACCATCGAGGGTCTGTCTGCCAATGGCGAACTGCACCCAATTCAGCAAGCCTTTGTCGAAACTGGGGCAACCCAATGTGGCTTTTGTACGCCCGGGATGGTCATGACTGCCAAAGCCCTGCTCAACAGCAACCCCAACCCCTCGCGTGAAGAGATCCAAAAAGCCCTGACAGTCAACAACAACCTCTGCCGGTGTACCGGGTATGCCGCCATATTCGAAAGCATTGAACTGGCGGCCAAACGCATGCAGTCCAGCCATCCACAAGCCATCTTGCCGGAAGCGGCTGTACTCTACAACAATCCCCAACTGCGGCAGTCATCGATCAACAAGGCCACTGGAAAAACGGCCTATGGGGATGATATTAAGCTTGAAGGCATGTTGCATGGGAAAATCCTTTGGGCAGAGCATCCGCATGCGCGTATCGTGAAGGTTGATACAGCCAAAGCCGCCACACTGCCAGGTGTGGTCACAGTCATTACCGCTAAGGACATCCCAGGGAAAAATCAATGCGGCCTGGTCATTCGAGACCAGCCAGCCATCGCAGATCACCTTGTCCGCTATATCGGCGATTCTGTGGCCTCGGTATTTGCCGAAACCGCGGAAATTGCCGCTGAAGCCATCGCCCTTATCGAAGTTGAGTACGAGGTACTACCTGGGGTTTTCTCACCGCAAGATGCCGCAAAGCCGGATGCGCCAAAGCTCCATGAAAACGGCAATCTGCTGCGGCATGCTGAGATCATCCGGGGAGATGTGGACCAGGCGTTTGAAAATTGCGCGGTGGTCATCGAAAACGAATACACAACACCCTTTATCGAACACGGCTTTTTAGAACCCGAATCAGGGTTGGCGTACCCGGATGGGGATGGCGGCATTGTGCTGGAGCTAGGCACGCAATCGGTCTTCGATGACCGTGCACAGCTGGCCGAGATACTGGACCTCCCCAAAGAGAAGATCCGGGTCATCCAGATTGCCCAGGGAGGCTCTTTCGGGGGCAAAGAGGATTTCATACTGCAGCAGCATCTCTGCCTGGCTGTGCTGCTGACCAGCCGGCCAGCAAAAATGGTGCTGACGCGGGAAGAGTCTTTGAGGGTGCATGTGAAACGCCACCCTACCTGGATTCGCTACAAAACCGGGGCGGATAAAGAAGGGAATTTGCTGGCCGTTGAAGCCGATATCACCCTGGATACCGGGGCCTATGCCTCGCTGGGGATTGATGTACTGGAAAATGTTGTCGTTTTCGGCGCCGGACCATACTATGCCCCGCACCTCAAGCTCACCGGACATGCATGGTACACCAATAATGTTTTGTGTGGCGCGATGCGCGGGTTTGGAGTCAACCAGGTCGCCATTGGTATTGAACAGCAGATGGACGAAATGGCCCGGGCACTCGGGCTGGATCCGTTCGAGTTCCGCATCAAAAACAGCTGGCAGGCCGGTATGCCTACTGCAGCCGATCACCTGTTAGAACAAGGGGTGGATGGGATCAAGGAAACCCTCCAGGCAGCCCAACAGGCTTTCAAGCAACTCGAGATTCCCGAAATAGCAGGCAAGAAAGTAGGTGTTGGCGTCGCAGCGGCGGTAAAGAATGTTGGGTTCGGCCACGGCATCCCTGAGAGCGCAGGGGCGATCATCGAGCTGGAAACTTCGGGGGATTTCACCCTGAAGGTCACCCACCACGAGTACGGGCAAGGCGGGCATGCCGGACAGATCAAACTGGCCAGCAGGGAATTGGAAGCCCCCATCTCGCAATTTGCACTCGTCGGGCCGGATACTGCCGCCACACCTGAATCTGGACCGAGCACCGCTTCAAGGCAAACCTTCCTTACCGGCTGTGCTGTGGCCCTTGCCTGTAGAGAGCTTAAAAACCAGGTATTTGGCCATGCTGCCGAGGTCCTGGATGTGAACCCCTCACAATTGAAATTTGAAGGCCAGCAGGTTGTCGACAAGGTTTCAGGCAGGGGGGTAGATCTCAGCCAGCTAGGCAAGGGATGGGCTGTGGAACGCATTTTCGACTCACCCGAAACCCACCAGATCTATGAAGGTGAACCCAGCCGTTGGGGAAGCCGTTCCTTCCAGACCCGCATCACGCATGTCATGTATTCCTATACGGCTCAGGTGGCTGTGGTTGCTGTGGACGAGAAATCCGGCAAAGTGGAGGTTCTGACGGTCATCTCAGCCAATGACCTGGGGAAAGTGCTTAACCCCCAAATTGTCAAAGGTCAGATCGAAGGTGCCACCATGATGGGGATCGGGTTTGCCCTTTCGGAACAATATATCGTTGAAAATGGGCAGAATGTGACCGATTCTTTACAAAAGATCAGATTACCCAAAGCAGATCAGGCCCCAGAGGTCATTTCAGTGTTCGTGGAAGTTCCCCACCCCCTCAGCCCTGAGGGTATTAAGGGATTTGCCGAAGCCCCCTCCCTGGCTACCGCGCCTGCCATCTTGAATGCCATTTATGATGCCGTCGGGGTGCGCATCAGGGACCTCCCTGCGGACAGTAAAAAAGTCCAGCAGGCCATCCGGGCCAGATAGTCTGGTCAAGGCCACCCGCTAGCGGGTGGTCTTTTTTATCAGGTTTGTCTTGGATTTTCCGCGCATGGAAAGAAACAAGGCACAGCTTGAGCGCTTTATCGTACAGGCCAGCCTGTTGGGGTTGAACACCCTGTGATGCGGCCGGGTGCTGGCATGGCAGGTGTTAGGAATACCGCAAACCAGGGATGCGCTGCGCATCAGCCTCCGAATCAATTGGGTCAAGATCGCTGAATAGCAGCCAGGTCTCTTTATGAGCCACATCCTCACCTGGAGCCAGGGTAACCAAGCCGCCCAGGGTTTCTACTTCTAACATCTGGTGGTTTGTAAACAGCTCGACATTCGAATTCCGGTCGGGATATTGCGCCGCCGGGTGATAATCGAACAGCTTCACCAACAGATCCTTCCCCCGCTGGTACGCTACCCAGCCGTCGACAACATAAAAGCCTGCTTTTTGCGGGGCCGGACTGTGGATGTCCTGATCCAGGAAAACAAACTGGTTGCCCCAGGTCCAGCGCGCGTCCGCCATATGGGTATACGCCCAAAGGGCAATCGAGCTGGTCGGCAGCAAATTTTCAGGATGTGAACCCCTCGGGGGGAGCGGTACGATCGCCCTGCCGCCCGGCGCCATTACAGACAAAGCCCAAGGCGCAACCTGGATAGGCCAGGTATTATGATTGACCAAACGGTGCACGATTTCCACCTGGGGCGCCCTGGGGTCCAGAGCGATGAGTATTTCTTTTTTAATCCCGGTGGTCGATTCCACATCCTGGCGTAGGACCAAGCTCTCCGCTTCGATGCTGGCCTGAACCGGCTGATTATCCGGATAGTATGTTCTGGGAACAGCTTCGGGAGCATGCCACAACCGGTGGCCTCCGTATAGTTGCCACTCATCGCCGCCCGTCACCCCCAGGGTTTTGGTATCCTCAAAGAACAGGTTCTGGCCATCTACAAATCCAAACCGAATCACACGCGGGCCAACATCTGTTACCACAACCAGGTCAACCCTGTTGTTGGTCAGGTAATAAGAGTTTGCCCAGCCTTTGTAGTTCTTTTTTTCAATGATCAGCATGACCTTCCCCATAATGCACATCCGATTGTTCCCGCAAACGCTGGGCAGCCTGTTCCGGGGTGATATCCCTTTGCGCTTCGGCCAGCATTTCGTAACCGACCAGGAATTTCTTCACCCTGGCGGACCTGAGCAGCGGTGGATAGAAATGGGCATGCAGCTGCCAGAAGGAATAATTCTTGCTGCCGTTGGGTGCCGGATGCCAGCCCATAGAATATGGGAAAGGTGTTTCAAACAGGTTGTCATAACGCGTCAGCAGCCGTTTTAAGATCCTGGCTAAATTGCGCCGCTGTTCTCCCGAAAGGTCCTGAAAATAGCGGACTGGTTTTGTGGGCAGCAGCAGGGTTTCAAACGGCCAGACGGCCCAATACGGTACCAGCACGACCCAATCAGGATTTTGGAGCACAACCCGTTCACCAGAGGCCAACTCCAGCTCCAGATAATCCAATAACAGTAATCGCCTGTTTTTTTCAAAATATGCTTTCTGTTTATTTTCTTCCTTGGCTGGCTCATTGGGGATCTGGTCGCTGGCCCACACCTGTCCATGCGGGTGCGGCATTGAACTGCCCATCATCTCGCCCCGGTTTTCAAATATCTGCACCCACTGGTAATCTTTGCCAAGTTCGGCCAGCTGTTCTGCCCACAAGTCCACCACCCGGATAATGCTCTCTTCATCCATACGCGAGACCGACAGATCATGCCGTGGTGAAAAACACAGCACCCGGCAGGTACCATACACCGGTTGAGCGCTCATCAGCCCTTGCTCAACCGTCTGGATCTCACCGCTCTCCGGCAGCAGGGCTGCAAAATCGTTGGTGAAGACATAAGTGGACTGGTAAGGCGGATTTATCTCGCCACCCGCCCGGGTATTGCCCGGACAGAGATAGCATTTCGGATCATATTCGGGCAGCTTTTCTATGGGGGGAGATTCGGTTTTACCCTGCCAGGGGCGCTGCGTTCTGTGAGGGGAAACCAGCACCCAGTCTCCGGTCAGGGGATTGTATCTGCGGTGGGGCATTGAATTTATTTTCATCCTGATCCATCCCAATCGATAACACCTGCGCCGGGCGAGGCAATTACCGGATAAATTCTGGCCTGGATGCCAGCTCGTTTGAAATAGTCCTCCTGGACAAAAAGAGAGAAATCATCCACCGATCCTTCCTTCACTAAGGCGATCAGGCAGCCGCCAAATCCAGCCCCAGCCTGCCGGGCAGCAATCACTCCTGGGGCACCCAACATGGCATCCATCATATGCGTCATAGCCGGTGCGCCAATCTCGTACAGATCTCGGGCACCCTGATAAGAGGCCGAGAATAATGCTTTCAGTCGGCCTTCGTCCCCAGCCGCCAGCGGTGGCTCGAGGTCTAAAACCCGCTGGTTCTCCTGCAATATAAACAGGCAGCGCCTCTGGACAACTTCCGGCATTTGCTTGCGAACAGCTTCAAATTGGTGCATGCGCACATCTCTGAGCGCTCGAATTTCCGGGTAGTGACTGCGCAGGACTGCCACACCCGCTTCACACTGGGCCCGGCGCTCATCATACTCCGAGCCGACCAGCGTACGTTTGGCATTGGTATCGCAGATCACGACCTGTAAACCAGCCGCAATTTGGACAGGCCTGCTCGTCAGTTCCCGGCAATCCAAGAGAAGGGTGCGATTTTCCTCTCCCAGAGCAGAACTGTACTGGTCGAGAATACCCGAGTTCACCCCCACGAACAGGTTTTCCGCCCGCTGACCCAGCAAAGCCATCTCAACCGGATCCAGATCAAATCTGCCAACCTGCTGAAACAGCACGCCGGCAGCCATTTCCAGCGCCGCCGAGGAACTCAGGCCTGAGCTCAGCGGCACGGTGCTGTGGATAAGCCCATCAAACCCTGAAAGGGGATACCCGGCTTCGCTCAACATTTTGGCCATGCCGCGCACATAGTTCGCCCAGGGCGTGTGCAGGTCTTTGGTGATGTGTTCCAGACCAAATTCGGACACACCTTCAAAGTCCAGGGATGAGATCCGCACTCGTGCATCTTGCCTGGGCCGGGCCGCGATCCAGGTATCCCGGTTGATGGTCATCGTCATCACAAAGCCCATATTGTAATCGGTGTGGCTGCCCATCAGATCCACTCGGCCAGGGGCGCGCACCCAGACTTGCGGAGAAGCACCATAGCGCAGGGAAAATTCTTTTTCGACCTTGAGTTTTCTCTCTAATAATGACATTTTATTCATCTTCTGGATCGAATGATTTCTGCAAGGCACTAAAGCCCATAATTCCACGGCTGGGCCTTGATGTTCGTTTGGCTGCTGCTTCCCGCCCGGCTGGATTAGAGGGCAAAGAGCATGGGCATCTCAATTATAACCAATTCATTCGGTTTAGAAACCGTGGTTCTTTGCTGATATAATTCAACCTTGAGTATGTGCATGGATTTTCNNATGTTTGCCATCTGGGCGGTAACCAGCCAGGTGGGGAATGTGATTGGCGGGGCACTAACCGACAAATTTGGGCGCAAGACCATGGTGATGTTTGGCTTGGTGATCAGCGCAATAAGTTCGCTGGCCATGGGGCTGGTCCCAAATCTGGACCTATTCTATCTCAGCGTGGGGGTTGCCGGATTCCTGGGGGATATGGGCAGCCCGGCTCAACAAGCCATGGTGGCAGATCTGCTGCCGGAAGAAAAGCGCGCCCAGGGATATGGGATCTGGCGGGTAGTGGCGAACCTGGCAGTCATGATCGGCCCGCTGATCGGCGGCTGGATGGCCACCGGTTCTTACCTTTCGCTTTTTATTGTTGACGCAGTCAGCAGCACCATCACCGCAGGTATTATCCTGGCGACACTGCCGGAAACAAAACCAGAGACTGCACAGGATAAAAAAGAAGATAATTTAATCCAAACCTTTACCGGATATTTTAAGGTCTTCAAAGACCTGGTCTTTATGGAATTTATCCTGGCCACCGTATTGGCCAACACAGTGTATGTTCAAATGAACAGCACCCTGCCGGTTTATTTGCGGGATGTGCATCTCACCCCTCCCAGTACCTACGGTATGATCTTAAGCCTCAATGCGGGCATGGTGGTGTTTTTTCAGTTTTGGCTGACGCGCAAAATGGCTTCCATTCCTCCCATGTTGATGATGGCCCTGGGAACGTTATTTTACCTGGTTGGGTTTGGCATGTATGGATTCGTGACCGGTTTCTTTCTGTTTGCGCTGGCGATGGTCATCCTTACGATAGGAGAAATGATCCTGATCCCTGTAGCCCAGGCACTGGTAGCACAGTTTGCGCCAGAAGACATGCGCGGCCGGTACATGGCCGTGTATGGCATCGGCTGGTCTATCCCATTTGCAATCGGCCCGTATCTGGCGGGTTTGGTGATGGACAAAATTGACCCCAATTGGGTTTGGTACGGCAGCATTTTGGTTTGCAGTTTTGCGATAGTAGGCTTTTTACGTCTTCAATGGTCAGCCGGGAAAACGCTCGAAAACCCAATGCTGGCAGAAGAGGAATCGGCTTAGCCCTCCGCTGGCAATGATCAGGAAATCTCTTCTTCTATCAAGCCTGCGGCAGACAGACCCTGGATAAGTTCATCGACTTCCCTCTCCAACTGGTGCGGATCAATATCATACGTTTCTTCAAGGGATGTGAGAATATCCTGAAGTGAATTCCCTTTTGAGATCAACTCTGCAATCGTGGTTCCTGTTGAATTTAATTTATAGATTTCTTCCGAGTTCAGGCTTACGATAATGGCACTGTCATCCATGGGTTGGAAAACAACGTCCGTTTTCATGCGATACTTTTTTTGTTTTGGATCCATAATTTTTCCCGGTGTTGGTGCAGATTCTAGCCTCATTATACATAGATATGCCTGCATATGGCAGGGCTGGAAAAACAATATCTGGGTATAAACTGGAAAAAAGGATGGGGGTCTGCAGTGCAATAGAGGTAGAATAATATAACCACATCTCTCAGCAGACAACTGACCACAGTGCGCTGAAGCTGCCCGGCCAAAAATGTTATCCCCAATAAAATCGCGAGGTATCTATGTCCCACACCTTTCCTGCTATATACTCAGTCTTGTCCCCAGAAGCAATCATCTCGGATGTGCTGCCCGGGTTTAATATTGGGGCGGTCAGGCAGTGCCAGTTCTTTACGGGCGGATTCAATGATACCTACCAGATCCAGACCACAGACAACCGCACCTTTTATCTGCGCGCTTACCGCATCCGATGGCGCACACTGGCTGATATCCAGTATGAACTGGATGTGCTTAATCACCTGAAAGTGAAAGGGTTTCCTGCCGCAAGACCCGTTCCACATCACACAGGGGAATATTTTTATACCCTGCAAGCCCCCGAGGGAGTCAGACACCTGGCATTGTTCACAGAGGCACCTGGATCAGAAATCTCCTACGACCAAAACCCGCAGGAGATGGCACAGAGGTACGGGCTTGCTATGGCCGACATGCACAATGCATTGGATGATTTCAGCAGCCCTCATCCACGTTTCCACTTAGATCTTGAGCACTTTATCGAAGGGCCCCTGCGTAATATCGAGCCATTCCTGCGCAAGCATCCTGATGACTGGCGCTTCATCCAAACCTTTGCTGAAGACCTGCGCCAACAAATTCTCTCACTCCCGGCAGCAGACCTGGAGCAAGGTTTCTGCCACGGAGACTTGCAGTGCTACCATGCCAACCTTTCAAGCGATGGCACCATGACCTTTTTCGATTTTGACTGCGGGGGGTTTGGCTACCGGGCTTACGATTTGTCCGTATTCTTATGGTGCAGCCGCCTCGAGGAGGCTGTTGAAACCCGCTGGGAGCCTTTTTTGGCAGCCTACCGTTCCAGGCGCGCGGTCCAGCCCTTAGATCTGCAAGCTGTACCGCTGTTTGTCTGTGCCCGATACCTGTGGCATATCGGGGTGCATACGCAAAACTCTCCGGATTGGGGAGTTGGTAACCTAAATGAAAAATATTTTGAGCGCCACCTTGGCAGGCTGAGGCAGGCGAAAGCAGATTTTCTATAAGACGACGATCAATGCCAAAAATCGCCGTAGTTATGATCACCGATCAGCAGGGTGCCGTCTTCAAAGCGGCTTAAACGGAAGGGTGAGATATCCGCTAGCTGCGCCTCTCCGTCCGCGATCAGTTCAGCCATACAGGCACCGACAGCCGGAGCGATCTTAAAGCCAGTCCCAGACATCCCGCACTGCAGGTAAAACCCATCCGGCCCGGCTTGCCCCAGGACCGCGCGCTGGTCTTGGCTCAGGCCGTCGAAGCCGCCATGCGCGCCGTGCAGGCTGCCGCGCTCCATGGCTGGTACGCGCTGGCAGATGCGGTCTACCGCCCGATGGACAAAACCGTCTTTGGCATGGTCGGTATTGGTATCCGGGTCTTCCCCAAGCGGGTTTTCATCTTCCAGGCCAACAAGAGTCAGGCCGCCGGTTTCCGGCCTGAAATACATCTTAAAGACATTATCTATCACCGTTGGGTGCGAAGGACCGATCTCTTTCGGGCGGCGCACGAACATGGTGTCATGCCGCCAGGTTGTCATGGGAATTTGTACGCCCACCATGGCCGCGACCTGGTTGGCCCATGCCCCCGCACAGTTGACCACGATATCCGCAGAGAATTCACCCTGGTCGGTCTTGACCCCGGTCACACGCCCGCCGCTGGTTTGAATGCCAAAGACGCTGCAGCCTTGCACCAACCTCGCCCCCTTCCTGCGAGCCGCATCCATCAAGGAGGTGGTCGTGGCATAGGGGTCAGCATAGCCAGATTCGGGCTCAAAGGCCGCCAATTCAATATCCTCCACAAAGAAATGCGGGGCCAGGCGCTGCACATCCTGGCGGTCGATCAAAATACTTGGGACCCCGATCTGCTGGTGCATCTCCACGTTGGCTTTGAGCTGCTCAATTTGATTTTCCGGCACAAACTGCAGGAAGCCTGTACGCGTAAACCCGCAGTCGCCGCCTACGCGCTCTTTCCAGTTGATAAAATAGTCAAAGGACAACCAGGCCAGGCGCGATTCCAGCGCCAGGTCATAATGCATGCGCACTAAACCGCTGGACCGGCCGGTAGCGCCCGCAGCCAAAACACTTTTTTCCAGCACGCTGCTCCGGATGCCTCTCTCTGCCAGATGAAAGGCCAGACTGCTGCCATGCACACCCCCGCCAATAATAATGACATCCGATGATTCTGCCATTCAATCCTCCTGCCAGACCACAGACTGTTGGCTGGTACTGTGGTTAAAAATATGCCCCATTATAACGGTTCTTTATTGTCTTGGAGAATCACAGGTTCTGCATCCGGATCGTCCCCAGATTTAGGCTGACCCAACCCTGCGAAAAGCTGACCGGTTCTCTTTTCCAGTCCACTGTTCTCAAAAGCGAGATGCCGGGAATTTTAACTGGCAGTAAACTGTATAGACCTCCACGGCCAAAGTATGCTGCCAACCATCTGGTTTTCAGCTAAAGCGGTTCTCCTCAACCTCAGACAAGAAATGCAAAACGGCTTTGCTTACAGCTTCTGGGGTCAGCATCCAGCCAAATGGATGGACCCATTCCGGCACAGCCACGATCTCTCCCCGCCCAACCAGCTTGAACAGCCCCTGCATCACTTCTTTTTCCCGGTCGCTCTGCCCTGGGTAGGTATCAGGCAGCATCAGCACCGGGCATTTCAGGCGCCGGTAATAATCTTCAAAGCGCAAAAACAAATAATGTTTGGTGTAATCTTCAGCCATCAATCCCCAGCTGCCGATATACCTGCCTTCACCGATCTCAATGGCATCATATCTTTTAACAGCCTCAAAAACCTCGCTCCACCAGCCGTACTCTTCAAACATTTTGCGATTTGCCTCTACCAGGTCATCCACCGATGGGTATTCTTTGAGAGGCGTGGTGCGAATTTTTTCCAGGCGCTGGGCAGCATGCGCTTCGAATTCTTCCTGTGTGCCTTCCCAAACGCCGTACGGGCCGTATTCGCTGAACAAGGCCCCATCGCATACCAGGGAGAGCACCCGTTCCGGATAATTGACAGCCAGGCTGAGGCCAACTTCTGCACCCAGCGAGCTCCCCACGATATGTGCCTGGGCCAGCTGCAGTTCCTGCATGGATACAGCAACCTCGCGTGCCATTTCGTCAATATGGTAGCCTGTTGCCGGCTTATCTGACTTGCCGTGGCCCTTCAGATCAAAGAGCACCAGGTGATATTTGGATTGAAAATAGGGCACCACGCCCTGCCACATCATCAAATTCCCGCCGCCAAAATGAAGGAAAATGACGGCCTGCCCGTCCTGTTTATACTCCCGGACTTGCAATTCAATTGTCCCAACCGTGATCCGTCGATCTTGCATAGCCTATCCTCCTGATACATCCGAAAAGCATTATGCCAAAAAGTAGCCGCTGCTGCCCGTTCCACAATGTCTTTTTTATCACTCTTCTCCTGGCACTTCACCGCCCAGGTGGGCGAAGAAGGTCCGTACATTGATTTCAAAGCGGTTTAAGCCGCCGACCAACCAGGCATCAAAAGGTTCAGGCAGTCTGATCTGCAAAGCGTTCTCAAACGACTCCCCGCGCTGGACCACTTTCCCAATCTGGTCTTCCATCACCTCTAGATATTGGCTCTGCAAGTTGAGATACTCCTTGCCGTACCCCACAGGGCCATGGCCAGGGACAAGCACCTGAAGGTCTGAAGCCTGAAAGAATTGGATCTGTTCGCGATAATGCTTGAGATTACAGTACCCCAGAAAAGGCTGTGTGTTAAAAAAACCAATGTCACCAATGAAGGCTATGTGATCTTGAGGCAGGGTAAGGACAGCATCGTCTTCGGAATGCCCGCTGCCAAACGAACGCAGTTCAACAGTTCGTTGGCTACCCTGGAAGATCACCGTTTCATCAAAGGTCTCATCAGCATAGCGCGGCTGGAATTCCGCCATTTCAGCCATGGTGTAGCGTGTGCGCAGGATGGTGTTTTCAAGGCTGATCCGCTTGCTGTGGTCCTGTTCGGTTTGCAGCTGCGCTTCCATTTCCTCAAGCCATTCGTCCCACTCGGCAGGGTCTTGAAAACCTTCCATAATTTCGGCGCCCCATTGCAGGCAAACCTCTCGGGTTTTCTTGCTGCACACCAAGCTGGTCTCAGCATCGAAGGCTGAAGCACCGATCCAGTGATCGCTATGCGGGTGGGTGAGCAGCAAAGTCTTGACCGGGCGGTCGAACAAGGCCTCAGCAGTCTGCCGCAGGTCGCGTCCGGCAGCCATGGTATCAAAAGCATCCACCACCAAGGTGCGATCTCCAAGATCGATGATGCCGGCATTGGAATAGGCTGCCCCGCCTGGCTTATGGATACAGGCGTAAACCCCGTCTGCCAGCCGCTCAACTGTGAAATGCCTGGAATCAAACAGATTGCTCTTATGCATACGCCCTCCTTCGGGCCAAATCTATTCTTTATAATATTAGCCTTTTTGTGGGCTGGTTCAAAGAAAATGGGTACAGTCGGGAGATTTTCTGTCCCTGCCTCAGGTTTATTGGAGAACCAGGATCTCTATCCAGACCGAGCTTCTTGATCGCAACCAACCAAGACGAGGGAATCTTCCGGACCCATTCGACAATCTGATTTATAATCAAGCCATTGTAGAAGGGTAAAAGAAAGCCTTTTCAGGGCCAAAATGCACATTTCTCGGTGTAAAAAAAACTTCCATCTCGTATCAGGCCGGATGGAGAAAGAGGACACGATGACAACCTCAGGGACCCACTCACCAGAACTGCCAAAGCCATCCCGTCAACTTCAGAAAGCCCTGGTCTATTATGCTGCCTTCCTCGTCCTTGGGATTGCCGTATCCGCATTGGGGCCTACACTTCAAAGCCTGGCTGACCAGACAAATTCCTCTTTAAGCCAGATCAGCATCATTTTTGCCGGGAATTCCCTGGGATATGTCATCGGTTCTTTACTGGGGGGCTGGTTATACGATCGCCAGAGGGGGCACCCCGTTCTGGCGGTCACGCTGAGCGTCTTGTCCATCCTGCTGTTCACCCTGCCGCTGGCAGCATCCCTATGGCTCTTGGTTGCTATCCTGATGGTGATTGGCTTCGGAATGGGGATTATCGACGTTGGCGGAAACACCTTGATCGTGTGGCTGTTCGGGCGCGCGGTCGGCCCGTATATGAACGCTCTGCACCTGGCCTTTGGCGTGGGAGCCTTGCTCTCGCCCATGCTCGTGGACCGTGTTGTGGTTGCAACCGGGGGAATCCGCTGGTTCTACTGGAGCGTGGCGATCCTGGTCGTTCCGGTTTTGCTCTGGTTTACACGCTTACCCAGCCCGCCTCCGCCAGCCTCTACCGGGGAGCATAGTGCTGAAACTGCACCGCGCAGCCATCCTTGGCTGATCCTGATGATTGCAGGCTTGTTCTTCATGCATGTCGGTACCGAATTGGGATTTGGCGGCTGGGTATTCTCATATGCGGTGGCAATGAAAGTCGGTCCAGAGACACTTGCCAGGGTACTCAACTCCACCTATTGGGGCGGATTGACGTTGGGCCGTGTGGTCTCGATCCCGATTGCGATCAAAGTGCGTCCCAAAACCATGCTGCTGCTGGATATCCTTGGTGCGCTGGTCAGCATCGGGCTGCTGCTGTTAATTCCTGTCTGGCCGCCTGTGATCTGGATTGCGACTTTCGGGCTGGGTTTCTCGCTGGCTTCTATGTTTCCCTCCACCATCAATTTTGCGGAACGCCGCATCCCGATTACAGGCAAGGTAACCGGTTATTTCCTGGTAGGCGCAAACGCTGGTTCAATGACCGTGCCCTGGTTGATTGGCCAATGGTTTGAATCGGCAGGGCCACAATCCATGCTCCTGATCCTTGGAAGCGCCATGTCGCTGGCCTTGCTGCTACTGGTAGGGCTTCTTCGATATTCCAAACACCTCACACCGGAATCAGAAAAAGGCCGCTGAGCGGTTTTCTAGCCAAATTTCGTTCCAAAGCTGGGAACCTTCAACTCCTGGCCTGTGCAGGATAAAGATCAGATATCACCGGCGTTGCCAAGTGCAAGCTCAATCGCCATTTCCATCGTCATGTGATGCCCCTGCTCTCGCACTGAAAGAAATTCCGGCTCGCCAAGCGCAACCTGCGCGGTTGTCAGAACCTCCTCCAGTTCCGGATCATCACCACTCCACCAGGCCCCGATGTCTTCAAAAACTTTTTTACTTGCCAGAAACAGCTGAACTGCTCGCGTATGGTTCCCCTGCAATTTTGCCACTCTGGCAAGCCCCCAAAGATTATTGGCAACCTGCAGATTACTTTTGACTGCCCGCGCAATCATCAGCGATTCGCGGTAGGCGTCCGTGCCCCCTGTCAAATTGTTACATTTTAGCTCGAGATCGCCTATCAAACGCAAAACCACACATTGAAAATGGATATCCCCCATCTTTTTGTAGAGATGGTATGCCTTGGAATATAAAGCGCTGGCAGCTTCGTACTGATTTTGGACCTTTTGGATAACTGCAAGCCCCATGCATGAGCGGGCATATCCCCACTCTTCTTGAATCGCATGGTAAATCTGGCTACTTTCTTCCAAATAATCCTGAGCCTGTGTGATATTCCCTTGATTTATTGAGATCATCCCAAGTGTCGCGAGGGCTTTGGCCGTGTTGCTCTGGCTGGTATGAGCACGGGCCAATTCCAGGGCCTGCTCTACCAAAGGTTTGGATTCCTTCTTATATTGCAACCATAATAACCAGGCCAGGTTGATAAGCGTGTTTGTATACAGCTCCTGATATTCTTGTGCTCCGGGCAATTTCATGACCTGTTCAAGCCAACGACGCCCTTCTTCAATATCCGAATGTCTGAGCCAGAATTCATACAGATCGCAAGAGAATCGCAATGCAGTTTCTACCTCACCCGATTCAATTAGCCTATCCAAGGCGGCGCGAATATTGTCCTGTATCGCGAGTAAGCGGTCCGTCCAACTGATCTGATCTGGCCCGCGTAATTCCACCGCCGCCTGTTTTGCCAGCTTCATATAGTACTGCGTATGGCGGTCTGCTATCTCTTCGGCTTCTTCCAAAACGCGCAGCTTATCACGTCCATATTGGCGGATGGTTTCCAGCAGGCTGAAATGGATATCTCCATCCTGGCCTTTACGGGCTATGACTAAATTTTTATTGACCAGATCAGAGAGAATATTTTCCATCTTGCCAGAGATGCCATGCCCACAGATCGCTTCAACCGCCTGCAGCGTCCCTCCGCCATTGAATACAGCCAAGCGCACGAACAAGCGCTTTTCATGTTCTTGCAGAAGATCAAAACTCCACTGTATCACATCCTGCAAGGTCTGTTGTCGGGCAGGTAGGTCTCGCGGCCCGCTGGGGATGACGTCCAGGCTTTTTTCAATCCGGTCAGCAATCACATCCGGTGGGAAGATCTTGATCATTGGGGCACAAAGTTCAATGGCCAGCGGCAATCCATCCAGCGTTAGACAAATGCGGGTCAAATCA
>DNGN01000284.1 GCA_003486225.1 Chloroflexota bacterium | reverse complement strand
GTCAGCCAACTGTATCTTGAGCCCGGGGATATCATCCTGGTAGAGTCGCCCACCTTTGTTCATGCGGTTCAGGTTTTTAAGATGTTTCAGGCCAGGTGTATTGCCTGCGAGACGGATGACCATGGGCTGGTCATTGAAGACGTGGAAGCCAAGATCAAGCAATATGCTCCCAAAATGGTCTATGTCATCCCCACCTTCCAGAACCCTTCCGGACGGACTTTTAGCCGTGAGCGCAGGAAAGCGCTGGCGGAACTGGGCAGCCAATATGATATTGTCATTCTGGAAGATGATCCCTACTGCGAACTGCGTTACAGCGGGGAAGCATTGCCACCGGTCAAACACTTCGATCAGACGGGCAACACAGTCTATGTTAACAGCTTCTCCAAGATCTTCTCTCCCGGTTCTCGGCTGGGATATGTCTTTGCTGACGAAGAGATCATACGCAAAACGTATGAAGTAAAAGTAGCCACCAACTCGCATACCAATACGGTTACACAGATTCTGTGTGCCGAATTCTTCAATCAGGGCCATTTTGAGCCCCATTTGAATAGAATATGTGATATCCATCGGGAGCGCCGTGATGTAATGATGAAGTGCGTCAACACCATGCTGCCCTCGGATATCCGCTCCGTTTACCCTGAGGGGGGGTTGTTCACCTGGGTGGAGCTGCCGGAACAGATTGACACCACCGCATTGCTCAATGATGCGGTTAAGCAGAATGTGGCCTACATGCCAGGCAAAGAATTCTTTGTGGAGGGGCAACCCATCCGCAACAACTGCATGAGAATCAGCTTTGGCGGTGTGGAACCGGCAAAAATCATCGTGGGGATGGAGCGTCTGGCGAAGGTAATCAGCACCAAGCTATAATCCGATGATCTGAAGATCTGGGCCCGGATTCGGGCCTGCCCCGAAGATGCCACCCTCTTCACATTGTCGATGGTGTTCAGTTTATCCGCCAGCGGGTTGCAGCCGGAAGACATCCGGAAAAGACATGTCCATGGACGGGGTATGATTCAATGCGTATGGACGAACAGACACAATAATCCACACCCCGAAAGAACCTATTGATTATTTTAAAATCTACTGTAAGATTAATTTGCAAACAGAATAATCCAACGCCTTAAATACTTTTCCTCTTTAAAGGCGGCATCAGACCGAGACCTGATTTGGGTCTCTTTTATTTTGAGAAGCATTCATACAGTGTTTCTTCCGTAATTGGACAGGAGGATCAGCAGGTAAACTCCAAAGAATACAGAAAGAACAGATAGATATAATCAGCTATTGCTTGAATTGAGCACTGCACGTCAGGTTGTGTCCGTAAAATAATCGAGGAGGGTTGATATGGACACTAAATTTAATCATCTCCCCTTTAGCAAAACTATTAGATCAATCGTGGCAAACCGTTTGATGACAAGGGAAATCTATGTTGTCATCAAAATTCTGTCTCCCTAGATTCAGTCATCTTGCACACCCTGATGGCAGGCTGATTATCTTAAAAGTTCATAACCCAAAAGGAGACTGTTTATGCTCAACATACTGAAAAAGCAGAAAGAAATGACCATTATTGGGCAGGGCGGAAAAATCATCATCTTCATGCTTCCTTTTTTGATTGGAGCCATCCTGATCCAAACAAATTATCCCCAGGTTGCAGCTATTCCAGCGAGCCTCAGGTTCATTCAGCCTGCGGGATATTTTTTACTGCTTCTTGGAATGCTCATGTGGGGAGTTGCGGTCATCCAGTTGCTGACGGGGTTTTCCAAAGGCAAACTGGTCACCACTGGCGCATATGGCGTTGTGCGCAACCCGATCTACTCCAGCGTGACATTCTTTATCCTTCCAGCCATCTCGCTGATGACGCAAACTTGGATCTATTTTGTTCCGGCAGTCTCTTTGTATCTTGGCGTGATGATTTTTATAGGCAAAGAAGAACAGCAACTTAGGAAGGCCTTTGGGAAGGCTTACGAAGATTACATATCAAGGGTAGATCGACTGATCCCATTTAAGAAGCCATAGCCAATAGAAGGGCTAATGCTGGCGGCCTGGCTGAAAACAGGTTCGCTGAAGCGAGCATAGAGCAGTATGCGAACAGGTAAATTAAAGAAAGGGCAAAAGTTTCTAATGCTTTTTGAGCAGGTAATGAAGCCATGAAGATTAAAAAATTTCTTATTCCAGTTTTGCTTGCCGGGGCGGTTCCAACCTTAACCTATCCACTCCTCAACAAACCATCGACCGCGACTAATGCAAAAAAAACATCCCCGAACCACATCCCGTATGACGCTATTCACACATACATCGAGGGGCAGATGAGGCGTTTAAAAATCCCGGGAGCCTCGCTTGCCATTGTTGAAGGCGATCGAATCGTGCATTTCCACGGCTTTGGGCGTGCCCATCCGGGCGGTGAAGCACCTACACCTCAAACGCCGTTTGTTTTAGGATCCACCACGAAGTCCATCACTGCAACCGCCGTGATGCAGCTTGTAGAGGCCGGGAAGGTAGAACTCAACGCGCCTGTCCAGCGGTATCTGCCCTGGTTCCGCGTAGCGGACCCAATTGCTTCTTCCCAGATCACGGTACGCCACTTACTCAACCAGACCAGTGGGTTACCCATGATCCCCGGAATGGTAAATCTGGCTGATCTGGACCACCGTCCAGATGCTTGTATTCGGCAGGCACGGGCTTTATCGTCCCTAAAACTCTCCCATGCGGTTGGAACCACTTTCGAGTACAGCAATCTAAACTATAACCTGCTCGGTTTAATCGTCGAAGCAGCCAGCGGTGAAACTTACACCGACTATATTCAAGGTCATATCTTCGAGCCGCTTGGCATGGTTCACAGTTATGCGTCACTGCAGAACGCGAAGGCGGATGGCATGGCAGTAGGCCACCGCTATTGGTTTGGGCTGCCCGTTGCAACCCCCAATTTACCTCTTGCACACGGATCCCTGCCTTCAGGACAGCTTATCTCCAGCTGCGAAGATATGGCCCATTATCTGGTCGCTCACCTGAACGATGGCCGCTATGAAGAAGCCCAAATTCTCTCCAGTGCGAGCATCCAAGAGATGCAGCGTGGTGTGGCGGAACAACTGGTGTTGGGTACTCCAGTGACCACCTACGGTATGGGATGGTTCATCAACAACATCGACGGGGTTAAAGTCATCGCGCATGGCGGCAACGTGCCCGAATTCGCATCCTATATGGCCATCATCCCAGAGCAAAAGAAAGGGGTGGTCCTGCTTGTCAACTCGGATCAATGGGGATTACCTTTAATCCTGATGGAGGTGGGAGATGGTGTCTCCGCATTGCTCGCTGGCAGGCAGCCTCCACCAATCAAGCTGGGTTTTTTTCCCTGGATCATGCGCACTTTGCCACTGATCCCACTTTTTCAAATTGCGGGGATTTTGGCCCTTGGGAGGCGTCTTCGCAGTTGGCGACAGACCCCGGCACTTCTTCCCGGGCCTGGCCGTGCCTTGAAGCAGTATATATTACCGCCGCTGGTTCCAAACCTGTCACTGGCAGCCCTGCTGCAATATCTACGCTCCAGCGGCTTGCTGAGGTACATGAACCTATACATGCCAGACTCTTCCATGGTCGTTCGGATCAGCGGCGGATTGGCCGGAATTTGGGCCTTGGTGCTCACCAGCCTGATGCTGCGAATTGTTCGGAAGCCTTCCGAACTCCGCTGATCCGTCTCATCATTCAGATCAGGGATAAATTTGTACCTTTGGTTATTTTTTTCACCAACCCGGAAAGGACCCACGATGAATCTTAGACCAAATCATGTTATTGACCTCTCTCCAGAACGCCGCATTTTGCTGAACTCGCTGGATTTACCCAGACCGGCACATCCGATGTTTGGCCTGCTGGAGGTGGACGTGACCATTGCCCGGAAGTTCATTGCAGTTCACAAAATGCGTACTGGCGAAAGCCTTTCCTTTACAGGCTTTCTGGCTTTCTGCCTTGCACGCGCGGTTGAGGAGCATAAAGCTGTACAATCTTACCGAAAGGGGGCTAAACAGTTCATCTGGTTTGAGGAAGTGGATGTCGGGCTGATGATCGAAAAACAAATCGGGGAAAAGCGAGTTATCACAGGTCATGTCATTAAGAATGCCAGCCAGAAGACATATCGAGAGATCCATGAGGAGATCCGTTTGGCGCAATCCCCACAGGTGGACGCATCTAAAGAGATACCTGGCTGGTTTCTCACCGCCATATTGCTTCCGTGGCCGATCTCCAAGCTGGTCATGACAATTCTCAGCGGAGTTCTTAAGAACAAACCAGCCATTCGCGTGTCGATGACAGGTACAGTAGGGATCACCGCGGTTGGCATGTTTGGCAAGGGACACAGCGGGTGGGGATTGGAAACAACCCAACACTCCCTTGACCTNNGCGAGATCCTGAACCTGACGATGGTATTTAACCACGAGGTGATTGATGGCGGTCCAGCAGCCCGCTTTACACGGCGATTGGTAGAATTAATCGAAACCGGGTTCGGCCTGGACGAGGATCAATCGACTTCGGTTCTAGCGGGAGAAATGGAGCTAACCGCTGAATAAGGAAATCTAGATTCTTTATGGTAGACTTGGGCTTGATCGAGATGTCGAGAAGAGAGTACAATACAATCAGGCACTGCAGCTACATAAAATGAAACCGGCATTACCCAGAGCCGATCATAAGCAGGTACAAATAAATCTTATGAGCATTCCTCAAACCCGGAACCTGTTGGGAATGCCTGATCAGTATTCAGCGCTGCCAACATGCTTGCAGGCATTTGTACCCAAAAGCAAATAACTGGAGGCTTTTCTTGTTACCTTTTTTACAATTTCTCATAATACTTGCCGTGATCATAACTGCTTCCAAGTTAGGTGGCTACGTAAGCATGCGATTGGGTCAACCGGCCGTGGCGGGCGAGGTGCTTGCCGGCCTCATTTTAGGCCCAACTGCCATTAATTTATTGCATTGGGATGTGTTTACTGATATCCATCTAGAAGAAACTTTCACCTTTATGGCTGAGCTTGGCGTACTGCTGCTCTTGTTCATTGCCGGGCTGGAACTACACATCTCCGACCTGCAGAAATCCGGGCGCGCGGCAGTGATTGCCGGGGTGCTGGGCTTCCTGGTCCCCCTGGGCCTGGGGTATCTGGCAGCGACCCTGATGGGTTTTGATCTTCAGCAGGGTTTATTCATCGGCCTATTACTCGCGCCTACCAGCGTGAGCATATCCGCCCAAACCTTGATGGAATTAGGCGCACTCCGCAGCCGGGTCGGGGCTAGCCTGTTAGGGGCAGCAGTGATTGACGATACGCTGGTAGTGCTGGGGATTTCCTTTTTCCTGGCTGTGATTGGCGGGGGCGGGGGGCAGGAGTTGGGCGCAAGCAGCAGCATTTTGCTGCTGGTGGGACGGATGATACTTTATCTGGCCATCGCGATCTTTGTTGGAGTCAAAATCCTGCCGAGATTGTCACGCTTCATAGAGCGCCTGCCGATCAGTGAAGGTGTAATTGCATTCGCTTTCACTGTCATGGTTTTTTATGCCTGGACAGCTGAGTATTTCGGCAATCTGGCCACGATTATTGGGGCTTTCCTTGCCGGTTTATTCTTTGCCCGCACCCCTCTGAAAGCAAAAATAGAACAAGGGTTTTCGGCCATCGCATACGGCGTATTCGTTCCGATTTTCTTTGTTGATGTTGGTCTGGAGGCAAATTTCCGAACCCTAGACGGAAAAAGCCTGATATTCTTAGCGGTACTGCTGATCACCGCGATAGTGTCCAAGATCATTGGTTCTGGTATAGGTGGTTTGTTAGGCAAGCTGTCTGCCAAGGAATCTCTGCAGCTTGGTTTCAGCATGGTGCCACGCGGCGAAGTGGTCTTAATTGTTGCAACAGTTGGGATCACAGAAGGTTTTATTAACCAGACAGAACTTTCGGTGGCAGTGGGAATGGTGGTATTGACCACTTTACTCACGCCTCCAATCTTGAGAGCCCTGTTCCTGAAAAAAAATCATTCTGATGAGCAAAAAATGTCAACGGCTAAATCTTCCTAAAGGAGATACATAATGTTTTTAATCGTTTTGGTTGTGAATGATCCATATCTGTGTCACGATTTGTTGAGAGCCTGGAAAGAGGCAGGGGTACCAGGGGGAACGATCATTGAAAGTATCGGATTGCAGCGAGCCCTGAATCATGCATTAAGCGATAGCTTGCCTCTTATGCCAACACTTGGGAATATTGAGAAGAGTGAAGAAACCCGAAACAGGACAATCTTCTCTGTTGTGCGGGATCAAGAGACCGTTGATCGGGTAAAGGCGGCCACAGAGGAAATTCTGGGCTCCTTTAAAAAGGAAGACACAGGTTTTATGTTCGTTGTTCCTGTCAACCAGACCTTTGGTATGGGGTGGAATTAGCTCACCTGACTCAGGGCCTTTAAGGCACAAATAGATCTGACAACATAAGAGGTGGTGTTGTGTACACCATCTCTTTTATTTCCAGCGCAAGAGTCATCCCCCCGGTCCGCTGAACCCTCTGCCTGTTTATTCAAAGTCCTGACGGATTGGTCCAATCTTATACAAGTCAGCGGTACAGCTACCTCCGTGCCCGCAGATAGCTGTCGCTGACTTTTTTACTCATGCCCAAATACTCCGCCAGCAGGAAGATAGATAAGATTAGGTTTTAAAAAAACACCAAGATCAGCCAATCGTCATTGATGTTTTGAGACCCGCTAACCATTGAGAATTCATCTTCATCAGGTGAATTAAATGTCGTCTTCTTGACAAAATTGGTCTGACCAATTTATACTAGGAAAAAAAATTGGTCAGACCAATCAGGGCGATAAGTATGAGCGATTCCTCATTCGGACCAATAAAAAAACAGACACTTTTAGTAGAAGAGATCACCTCTAGAATTCTGTCTCTGATCAAAGAACGCGAATTATCTCCAGGGGATCGCCTCCCCCCAGAGCGGGAATTGGCCGTCATGCTCAATGTGAGCCGCGCCTCTCTGCGCGAAGCCTTGCGCGCGCTTTTTGCCATGAACATCCTCGAGATGCGTCAAGGCGATGGCACGTATGTCACCTCACTAGAACCCCAACAACTTGTTCAACATTTGGAATTTGTCTTTTCCCTGGACGATTCAACGTTTATCCAGCTCTTTGAAGCTCGCAAAATCGTTGAAGTGGGTATTGTAGCTTTGGCTGCGCAACGGATCACGGATTCGCAAATCACCCTCCTGGAAGAGAAACTTCAGCTGGCAGAACGCAGCCTCCATGACCCAGAAGCTTTTCTCAACGCTGACCTGGAACTCCACAAAATTATCATTGAAGCTGCAAGAAACCCTATTCTGGATCGTTTCATGTCTTCTATCAGCCAATTAGGGCTTGCCAGCCGAAGCCGTACCGTCAATATCCCCGGTATCCTGATAGAGACAATCGAGGATCACAAAGCAATCGTTGAGGCCATCAAACAACATGACCCTGACGCTGCCAGCCGAGCCATGCTTATTCACCTCAATCATGTTGAAGATCGATTGAGCAATTTATCAGTTTCAGAACAAATACAGGCGCCAGATTCTGAAACATAACCTATACGCTTTTTACAAAAGGATTGGAGAACTGATACAGTGAAACTGGTTACTTACATTCACAACGAAGCGCCTTCTCTCGGCTTAGTCGTCAATGACCGGGTGATTGACCTGCGCTCCGCCTATATACAGCGCGATCCTGAAGGTATACTCCCGCCCCCGGATATGCTTTCCCTTATCCAGAGCGGCCAACAGACCTGGGAAATTTTACGTCAAACTGCCGCCTGGGCTGAAACACATCCGATCTCCTCATCTTACCCACTTGCTGATATAAAGATCAGCATGCCGATCGCCAATCCCAGCAAGATCATCTGTGTAGGTCTCAACTATATGGACCACTGCCGGGAACAAAATCTTGAAATTCCCAAAAGCCCAGTTCTGTTTGCCAAATTTCCCTCCACACTCATCGGTCACGAGCAGCCCATTACCTGGCCAGGTAAGGTCAGCAGCCAGGTAGATTATGAAGCAGAACTTGCTGTCATCATTGGCAAAAAAGCCCGCAATGTGATGGCCAAACGGGCATATGAATATGTCGCGGGTTATAGCATCATCAACGATATCAGTGCCCGAGATGTACAGTTCGCAGATCAGCAGTGGGTGCGTGGCAAATCCTTCGACACCTTCTGCCCCATGGGGCCGTTCTTTGTCACCCCTGACGAGATAGGCAATCCAATGGAATTGCCTATCCGGCTATCCCTGAATGGGAAGGTTATGCAAGAATCCAATACAAACGAAATGATTTTTAAGCTCCCATATCTGATCGAATTCATTACGCAAACCTGTACTTTGCTGCCCGGGGACATCATCAGTACAGGAACCCCAGCCGGTGTGGGAGTTTTCCGAGACCCAAAGGTATTGTTAAAACCCGGCGACCTGCTGGAGGTTGAAATTGATGGGCTTGGCTTACTGCGCAACCGAGTTGAATAATGCTCAAACTTTCTGATTCCTATCTCTTCGATGCCCCTCGTGATCAAATATGGCCACTGATCTTCGACCCGCAATCACTGCTTCATTTGATTCCTGGTTGTGAACGCATCGATCAGACTGGCCCGGATGAATACCAGAGCACCCTCAAGCTCAGCCTCGGCGCTATCCAGGAGAACTACCAGGTGCAGATCAAGATACTGGAAGAAGACCAGCCGCGATTTTGCCGTATGCATGGCGAAGTGAACGGAAAGAATGGAATTATCAGTGGTGAAGCAGCTTTTGAACTGCAGGCAGAAGGTAAAAAGACCTCTCTAAACTATCAGGGTAGTGCTGTCATCACCGGTGCCTTGGGAAAAATTAACGCTCGGTTTATGGAAGGCGTTATCAAAACCCTGATCAGACAAGGGTTAAATAAACTTCAAAATCAATTGACTTCAAACGAACCTGTCCATCCCAACTAGAGGAGAAAAGAAAGGAGACTTATATGCCAAAAATTATCGACCTGTCGGTCGTCATCGGGGAACAGACCCTTAGCCCACCTTCAGTGAACTTGCAATTTCAGATGATCAGCTACCATCGTGGACCAGGATTCTGGCAGGCCAGCAAGATTGAAATGCTCCTTCATACTGGTTCCCATGTTGATTTCAGCAAGCATACTGTTGAGGATGGGGAGACCGCCGTCGATGTTAGCCTGGACCGCGTTTTCGGTGAAGCTGTCGTGGTGGATCTCAGCTTTGCCGAAGCCAACCACGAAATTTCTGTAAGCGATATGGAAAAACATGCTACCCATGTCAATAAAGGCGACATTGTCCTCGTGCGCACTGATTGGACCGAAAAACACTGGGGCAATTTCCCAACGTATTATATGCAGTCCCCCTTTTGTTCACCAGAAGCTGCTCAATGGCTGGTAGATCGTGGCGCAAGAGCCATTGGCTTCGATTGCTTCAGTGAGTATTGCGCTCGCTTACCGGACTTCACCTCAGAGGATTTCATCATTCATAAAATCATCCTTGAAAATGGTGCCATCCTCATGCAGCAAATGACCAATCTTTCAAAACTGCCGACTACCAAACGTTTTCAATTTTTTGCGCCTTTCATTAAGATCACGGGAGCTGAAGGTTCTCCCGTGCGATTCTTTGCACTTTTAGAGGACTAACAGGAGGTGATATGTGACTACAAAAGAGTATTATTTGCCTCAGTCGCTTGACGAGGCGCTCAGCCTGCTGAATAAACACGGAGACGCCCTAATGCTGATGGCTGGCGGTACGCTTGCAATGCCGCTGATCAACGAGGGGGTTTCCTTACCCGAGATGGTATTAGGGCTTCGGCAGGCAGGCTTGAACACCCTGAGCCAATCCAATGGGGTATTCAAGATTGGTTCAATGACAACTTATTCCCAGCTCCTCGACTATGAGCCCGGCATTCCTCTGCTCAAAGAGGCAGCCCGAAATATCGGCGGCTGGGCCATCCGCAACATGGGCACAATTGGCGGCAATTTGTTTGCCCCGCCTCCCAGTGGAGATTTTGCGGTCGCCTTACTTGCTTTGGATGCCAAGCTTACTCTGGCTGGAGCGGGTGGAATTCGCAGGCTGCCTATAAGCGAGTTTTTCACCGGATTCATGACAAATGCCCTCAAGGCCAGAGAAATCGTCACCGAAATTGAGGTGCCTGTTCCCAGCGGGAAAACAGCCTATCTCAAATTTGGACGCAAGCAAGGTAATACACCGGCCATCGTTTCAATTGCTGTTCATCTCGAATTCTCTGGCAGCATCGTAAGCGACGCCAGAATTGCCCTCAACGCAGTTGGTCCGCACCCATTCCGTGCGACAAATAGCGAAGCTGTCCTCATCGGGAAAGAACTCAACCAGGCTAGCATTTCCGCTGCTGCTGCAGCGGCTGAGCAAGCATGCAGCCCCTTCTCCGACCCGATCGCCAGTGAATGGTATCGCCGCAAAATGGTTTCTGTTCAAATGCACCGCATTTTAGCCCGTGTGGCTGACGGAGGAAATCATGCCTAAAAAGATCGTTTCTTTCAACCTCAATGGACGCGAGACAGATGTCATGGTATCACCAATGACAACAGTGCAAACAGTATTACGTGAGCATCTGGCATATACTGCTACAAAGTCTGGCTGCAAACAGGGCGGATGCGGAAGCTGCACAATTCTGGTCAATGGCGAACCAATGATGGCTTGCCTCCTGCCAATAGAAAACGTTGCTGGGATGGAAGTGACAACCCTCGAAGGGTTGACTCCTCAGGATGGGCTCTCACCCCTTCAAGAATCCTTCTATGAGAAATTTGCCACACAATGCGGCTACTGCACTCCCGGAATGATCGTCACTTCAAAAGCCCTGCTGGACCGCAAGTCAGATCCAAGCCGAGAAGAGATCATCGAAGCCCTGACAGGTAATTTCTGCCGCTGCACCGGCTACGAACCGATCATTAGGGCTGTCCAGGATGCCGTCAAACGCACCAATGGAAAGCAAGAATAAGGAGAATTGACCATGATGAAAGAGTTGAATGTTGTTGGACAGTCTGTTCTCCGCAGAGATGGCCTGGGACATGTTACCGGCAAGACCATCTATATTGATGATCTCACTTTTCCCAACATGCTCCACCTGAAAATGGTGCGTAGCCCGCTCCCCCACGCCAAGATCAATGGAATAGACTTCAGTGAAGCCGAGAAAGTACCCGGCTTTGTCACGTATCTCACCCACCAAGATGTACCCAAGAATATCTACACCATTTTGTGTCTGATCGGTGTAGGCCCGGATGAAGAGCCGGTGCTGGCTGAAGATAAAGTGCTCTATAAAAGTCAGCCTATCGCCGCTATCATCGCCGAATCAGAGGAAGCGGCCAATGAGGCAGTTTCAAAAGTCAAGTTAGATTTAGAAGAGCTGCCCGCAGTCCTCGATGTTGAAGAAGCACTCAAAGATGGCGCACCAATCCTCAAAGATTGGGGCACGAATTACTTCATTTATGACTACGAATACGACCAGAAGAATGCCTTCCGAAAAGTGCGCCATGGTGATGTAGAAAAGGGCTTCACAGAGGCAGACTACATTGTGGAAGGTATGTACCAGACCAGCCCGATCGAACATGCCCCCTCAGAAACCACAGCCTGCATCTCCAAACCCGAACCGGATGGTCGCTATACCGTTTACACCACAACCCAAGCCCTCTTCTTCTCTCTGGACAATACAGCCCTCATCCTGAAGATCCCCTTCAATAAGCTGCACTTCATAGGCGGCACAGTTGGAGGTGGCTTTGGTGGTAAGGTCGATGTCATCCAGGAACCTATTGCAACCTTGGCGGCCATGAAGACCGGACGCCCTGTGAAATACAAATTTTCCCGCGAGGAAGAAATGCGTGCCTCCTCATCCAGGGGCGCCTGGCGGATGTACTTCAAAGATGGGGTCATGAAAGACGGCAGGATAATTGCCCGAAAGGTAACCACATATGCCGACTCTGGTGCCTACAATCGCCACTCACCATATGCCGTTACCAAGCATACCGCCAATGTCGCCGGGCCTTACAACATCCCCAATGTTTCCATTGATGGTTACTGCGTTTATACCAACCGGCAGCCCGGCAGTGCTATGCGAGGTTTTGGGGTCACCCCGGCTTCATTTGCCATTGAAGTCCAGATGGATAAGATCGCTGAGGTAGTTGGGTTAAGCCCCTGGGAAATTCGGTTCATCAATGCCTACAAGGATGGTGATATCAAGCCTCACCAAAAGGTCGTTGAAGATGCCACACTCATTGAAGTCATGCAGGCGGCGGCAGAACTGGTTGGTGTTGACCTGCCTGAAAAATTCAAACAGATGAGATCGGCGAAGGAGTAAGATCATGGCGAAGAAAAAAGGAATTGGAATTGCAGCCGTCAACTATCCAACCGGCATGAACTTGGGAGGGGATCCTTCCCAGGCCCTCATCCATGCGACTACAACAGGCACCTTTGTTATCAGCCTTTCCAGCACCGATCTCGGTCAGGGGTTGAAGACCGTGATCGCTCAGATTGCCGCAGAGACCCTCGGCGTGCCCTTTGATTTTGTGATGATCGATACTGCAGACACGGACACGGGACCACACTGCATGGGCACTTTTGCCAGCCGCGCCACCCACCGGGTTGGGAATGCTGTGATGCAGGCGGCCAAAGAAGCCCGCCAAGTCATGTTGGAGGTCGCTGGTGAGGAACTTGAAGTCAGTCCTGAAGATTTAGATACAGATGGCCAAGGATTTATCCATGTAAAAGGCTCGCCTGAGAAGAAGATCCATATTATCGACCTGGCCTTGGCTGCACACTTCCATCATGCCCGCACTATTTCTGGCCGTGGCATGTACATGAAACCCAAGAGCCAGGTCGATCCAGACACAGGCAAAATGGATCCTGATTCCACCGAAGCACACGCCTGCACTGTAGCCGAAGTCGAAGTGGATACTGAAACTGGGATGGTGACTGTGCTCAGCCTGAAAAGTGCGTATGAGGTTGGCAGGATGGTCAATCCCGCTTTGGTCGAAGGTCAAATCATCGGAGGGGCTTTCATGGGAATGGCACACGCCCTCTACGAAACCACCCACCCCTATTACCCTGAGGTTGACCATATGCCCACCGGTTTCAGCGATTACCTTCTGCCAGGCATGCATGAGATCCCTGAAATGGAGAATGTGATCTTGGAATACCCTTCCTCGACGGGTCCGTATGGGGTCAAGGGTGTTGGGGAGATGACAGCCAACTCCCCCATCCCAGCGATTGTGAATGCCATCTACGATGCCGTGGGCGTCCGCATAACTGAATTACCCGTCACGCCCGAAAAAATCCTGCGCGGTCTGGAAGAAAAATAACCTGCACCGTTAGAGATTGAAATATTGCGGTGCGGAGAAAATTCCCGCACCGCATAAACATACAAAGGAGAAATAAATCATATGCTTAAAGTAATTTCCTTGTTGAAACGAAAAGCAGATATGAGCTTCGAAGATTTCAGGAAATGGGCACTTGAGGAACACCCGCCCCTGGGAAAGAAACTACCCGGCATTCGCCATTACCGCATGAGCGTGGTCTTAGTGGATAACCCTGAACTGCCTTACGATGCTGTATCCGAGTTTTGGTTCGATGATGAAGCAGCCCGTGTAGCTGCCTTTGCGACTGAGGCCGGTAAAGCTGCAGGTGCTGACGCTGCCGCCCATTGCTCCAGCCGCGTGCACTTGCTTACAGAAGAAAGAATTTTGATCGATTAACACCCATTTCTTCAGTTAAGGGGAGCACCCCAATACCGGTGCTCCCCTTTTTGTTTGCTCAACATAAATTTTGCTATAATAGCAGTTGTTCGGGTTATCACAGGATAGCCTGCTACTCCCAGAGATTGGCACCTTCGAAATTCCTTAAACCATCCAGGCAAGAGACGATTCGCCTGGACACAACCTCTAAAACAAGGAACATCACCTATGTTTGAGAACATCAAGAACGTGCAATCCTCCCTAAGGAAGCACCAATATGTGGCTAACCGGGGTCTTTCGACGGTGATCTATCTTTCGTCAAAGCTGCAAAAACCGCTCTTTTTGGAAGGCGAACCAGGGGTAGGTAAAACCGAAGTCGCCAAAGTGCTTGCAAGCATCAAGAACACGCGGCTGATCCGCTTGCAGTGCTATGAAGGGCTGGATATCCATAATGCGGTTTACGACTGGGCTTATTCCCGCCAAATTCTCCATCTTCGCATCCTGGAGGCCAACAAGGCCAACAAGGAAGAAATGGAGCGAGAACTCTATTCCAGGGATTTTCTCATGGCGCGTCCGCTGCTCAAGGCCATTGAGGACAATGCTGACCAGGTACCCGTGCTCCTGATTGACGAGATCGATCGGGCAGATGAAGAATTCGAGAGTTTTTTATTGGAGATTCTTTCCGATTTCCAGATCACCATTCCAGAGATCGGCACCATCAAAGCCGCCAAACCCCCGTTTGTTGTAATCACCTCCAACCGTACTCGCGAAGTCCACGACGCCCTTAAACGCCGCTGCCTCTACCATTGGATAGACTACCCAGATTTTTCCACTGAGTACGAAATCGTCCAGATCAAGGTGCCCGGTATTGGAGAAAAGCTCACTAGGCAGTTAGTCACCACCGTCCAGGAACTTCGCCAGGCAGAGCTTTACAAGCCCCCAGGGATTGCAGAAACGCTCGACTGGGCCAATGCCTTGCTTGCCATGGATGCTCAGGTACTGGATGAAGAGATGCTAAATGATACCCTGGGGGTTCTGCTGAAGCACCAGGACGATATCCAGAAAATCCAGGGAGAAATGGTCCAAACCATTGTCCGACAGAGCAATGCTGCCATCTGAAGTTCCCTCGCGTCAAGGAGAACTGCTCGCAAATATAGTAATCTTTGGACGAATGTTGCGCCAGCTTGGCTTCCGGGTAAGCGCAGACCAGATTACAGACCTGGCGGAAAGCCTAAATTACATCTCTGTTAGCCAAAAAACTGACTTCTATCATACAGCTCGCTGTATCTTTGTCCGTAATCCCTCACAGATCGAGCTGTTCTCAAAGGCTTTCGACCTGTTCTGGGCTGGCCAGATCGAAGGGATGCTTAAGTATAGTCCCACCTGGAAGATGCGCTCGGAACAACCCCCTGATGAGGACCCCTCCGCTGAAGCGGAACAAACCATTGTCCACCAATCTTCGACTTCCAACGAAGAGACCATGCTCGAATCTGGAGAGAACGCCTCCTCACCCGCTTCTTACAGTCCGCTTGAGCTTTTACGATATAAAGATTTCTCTGAATATGATAAGGATGAGTTAGAGAAATCCAGCCGCCTGATCCGTGATCTGGTCATTCATCTTAAACAACGCCTCACCCAGCGCCGGGTGCGAGCCAATAAACGTGTCACCTACCTGGACCTGCAGCGCTCCATCCGCCGGAGTTCCCGCCATGGCTTCGAGATATTGGAACTATCCTGGCAGCGCCGAAAGCCTAAACCACGCCCGCTGGTCTTACTCTGTGATATTAGTGGTTCCATGGAGCAGTATTCCCGGATTTTTCTACACTTTATGTATGGACTTGTGCAAAACTCCCGCCAGATCGAGTCCTTTGTGTTTGCTTCCCATCTTTCCCGCATTACTCCCGCGTTGCGCTATCAGGACATTGACACAGTGCTGACCCAGATGGGCAAGTTAGTCACCGATTGGGCAGGCGGAACCCGCATCGGTCAATCCCTTAAATCCTTCAACTATGAATGGGGGCGTAGAGTGCTTCGGCAGGGGGCTGCGGTCATAATCATTAGCGATGGATGGGACCGCGGCAACATCCGTCTTCTCGAGCATCAAATGGCCCGTCTCAAGCGCAGCACATCCCAACTCATTTGGCTTAATCCCCTGCTTGGTGCTGAGGACTACCAACCTCTTGTGCGCGGCATGCGAGCCGCGCTACCCTATATTGATAGTTTTCTGCCCGCCCACAACCTGGATAGCCTTGAGCGGCTTGCTTACAGTCTAGGCAAACTAGAGAGCCTTTGAAGCACATATGGTTCATCCCATGGAACTGCAAAGATTTCGGGGAAAGACCCGGCTCAATGTTCAGGAACAAGGTTTTTTGATTTGCTGTTCCAATTTTATTTCTCTCTAGCTTACAAAAGAGATGATGCGTTTAACAAAATTATTTCAGGATTCCGATCTCGCATGCCTCATACGGCCAAATGGAAGACATCACCGCTAACAAGGACACAGACCAGGGTTCATTTTTGTTATTCCGAAAGATGATCCAGGTCAGCCGATCGCCGATGCTGGGCAGGTCCTCAGAAGATGCAACTTCTGTCTCCACGCACCAGATCTCCATTTCAGGCGCCCAGGAGGCTAAATCTTCGGCAGCGGTATCACCAGACCATACCCGACTGATCTGGTACTTAACCCTGGAGTCCGATGGGAGTGAGTGCCAGTACGCATTCAGGGTCTCGTGAGCATCCCTGGGGAGTTGGAGTTCTGAGAAGCAAGAAGATAAAAATATACTCGAAAAACNNCGATCCTGTGATCTAACACCGATGAGCTTTGCCGAGAATATTCCATAAGCCACTCCTTGCCTATTTATCTGAAAAATCAGGTTATTAGCGGGCCATAATTTAAACGTCGAGCAGTGCCTGCCCATTAAAGCCTCGTGCTCCCCATCATATCATTTAAAATTACAGCCATCTCCAGTTTTGCCTGGAAATACTTCGGCCTTTCCACGAAATATTCCCGGTAATCGTGTGCCGCAAGGATTGGAGTGCGACCACGAACTTAACCAGCATCGTAATGGGATAGAAGAATGCCAGATAGAACGGTACTCGGATCTCCAGATACGGTATCAGCCAAACCAGTACGGAAAGCATGATGCATACGGAAAGGTCGCGTAATTGAGCTAAAGGGGCCAACCCCAAACACATGAGAGACAGGACAATGAGCGGGACCCAGAATACAATGGTCAACCAGGAGAACGCAAAACTATATGGCAGCAGGCGAAAATTAAAAGCCGCAAAAAAATTCTTCACAAAGCCGTTGTAAGCCTCCAGGCTGCCCTGGTACATGCGGCAAGAGATCAGATCGGCAATATAGACCACCCGCCAGCGCAGGCCAGAAGATTTGATGTGCCGGGCTAATGAGAAATCATCGACCAGCGACTTGCGGACTCCTCTGTGGCCGCCGACGTTGAAGTAAGCTTCGCGGCGGAAAAGCATCATCTGGCCAACCGCACCAGATAGAGCAGGCAGACGCAACCGATAGGCCAGCCACAACAAATTAAAACTAATCATCGCCCAAGAGAAGAAGGGTACGAGGAACCGCTCTCCCCAAGAGCCGACTTCCTGGCGGGGATACCCGGTCAACAGATCTGCTTGTTCTCCAATCATGGCTGTGACGGCAGCCTTCAACGTATGCGGATGATGAAAAGTATCGGCATCCGTGAAAAAGAGCAAATCCCCTTTGGCCTGGTCTGCAAGCTGTGTGCAGGCCCAGCTTTTACCAACCTGATCTCCAGGAGCGGGCTGGCCATCTAAGACGGAGAGCGTAGGGTTTGACGTGGCAATCTCTTCAAGGATGGTGCGGGTATTGTCGGTTGACTGGTCATCCAGGACGAGCACCTCGAAGTCCGGGTAGTCTTGATCCAACAGGGATCGCACACAGGCGGCGATCTTCTGCTCCTCATTGCGGGCGGGCACCAGGATCGAAACCGTGGGAAAGGCTGGCGGCAGCAAATGCTTGCGCGCCTGGCGAGCGATCCAAATATTGCTGAAGATAATCAGAAGGACAACAGATTGAAAACCGATTATATGCAGGATCAGGTCATGGGTGAGGTATGTTTGCATGTTACTGGTTTGGTTTGCCGATCCGATCTGCCAGCCACGGACGGAGCCGGGGAGGTTGGCGGAGATCGGCGCGGTGGGTCCACACCTGGATCAGGGTTTGGGTCAACCAAACCAGCAGCAGGATGGGGTCGGGAAGCCAGATTAACAGGCTGGTCAGGATGCCGGCAAAAGCCAGCATGACCGCCCATCCCGTGGGGGTAAGGAGCACAATGCCCAGCGCGGCAGTGATTGCCGCTGCCAGAGAGGCCTTCCAAATCGTCAGGCCGATCCAAACTCCCAGAACAGTAGCGAGCGCTTTGCCGCCTTTAAATCCAAGGAAGGGCGAAAAGAGATGACCTACGACCGGTGCAGTGGCAATCAGGTAGATTGGCAAACCGCGGATTTCCAGGTTGAAATACGCCAGGCCAACAGGGAGCGCTGCTTTACTGATATCCAGAAGCAGCGCTAACAGACCGACGTAGTTGCTGCCGGCCCTAAAGACATTGGTCGCCCCAGGATTACCATCCCCGTACTGCCGGACATCCTTTTTCAGAAATATTTTAGTGAGCCAAACGGAAAATGGCAGAGCGCCGCACAAAAAAGCAACCGGTATCATGGCAATCGACCACATGTCTATATCATACCAACATTTGGCCAATCAGCAAAAGCATCATGCCGGAAAAATCTGTGAATGCCATATCCCTCTCCAGATTATCTACCGAACCGGATCACCAAAGTTATTATACAAATCAGACAATATTTGGAATACATGTTATACTGTTTTTAATTACTCCTCCACTCCCGATCCATGCCACAAATTTAAAGGTTCGAAATGATTTGTCCGAATTGTCAGGCAACCAATCCATGTGAAGCCAGGTTCTGTATGCATTGTGGTCAGTCCCTGGTGGTTGCATGTCCCAAGTGTAGATACGAGAACGTGCATTACGCCAAGTATTGCATAGACTGTGGCCAATCCTTGCGCGAACCAACACCCCTCCCAACAGAGATTCCCGCTCAGAGCAAAGAAGAATCGATCAAAAGATTTATTCCCAAAGAGTATTCTGAAAAGTTAGAAATCGCCAGAAGAGTTCAAACCATGAAGGGGGAGCGCAGGATCGTTTCGATCCTGTTCTGTGATGTAAAAGGATCCACCTCCATGGCAGA
Source organism: Chloroflexota bacterium (assembly GCA_003486225.1). Next base: position 7,954 of record DNGN01000284.1, on the reverse strand, counting down.
ACAGCTGGACCCGGAAGAATGGGCAGAGATCATGAACCAGGCATTTGAATACCTGATTTCACCCATATATACCTATGAAGGCACACTGGCCCGCCTGATGGGGGATTCTGTTCTGGCGTTCTTTGGCGCGCCTATCGGCCATGAAGATGATGCCAAACGCGCAGTGCTGGCAGGCATGAAAATTGTCAAAGACATCCAGCCTTTCAAAGACAAGATTAATCAGAAATACAATCTGGACTTCGATGTACGGGTTGGGATCAATACGGGATTGGTCGTGGTTGGTGGGGTTGGGTCTGATCTGTTTATGGAGTATACCGCCCAGGGAGATGCGATCAATATCGCAGCCCGTATGGAACAAACTGCTGAACCCGGCACCATCCAGATAGGGGAAGATACCTATAAGCAGGTAGTTGGACACTTCGAATTTGAAGCCAGAGAAGGTATTGCCGTAAAAGGGAAGGCAGAACCAGTTAGAGCCTACCGGGTGCTGGGGATGAAAGAACACCCCATGGATGTGCGCGGGTTGAGCGCAGTGGACACCCCCTTGGTCGGGCGTTCGACCGAACTGAACATGCTGATTAATGCCATGGAATCCGTTAAGCGCGGCAGTGGGCAGGTCGTCTGCCTGATTGGTGAAGCAGGCCTTGGAAAAAGTCGCCTGCTAAAAGAAGCACAAGATATCTGGAACACCAGTCTTCCCGAAGTAAAACCATTTGGTCAGATCTCTTCTCGCTGGAATCAGGTCATGGGGCTGTCGTATGAATCTTCGAAACCCTATGGGGTCATCCAGCGTTTAATCCGAAATTATATAGGCCTCTCGCCCAACGACGGCCCCGATCAAGTAAGAGAAAAAATACTTAATACCTTAAAAGTGATTGGTAACGTACCCAACCAGGAGTGGCTTGACCTCTTGGAAATAATGATGGGCGTAAAAGAGCAGGTGGATAGCCAGGATCTTTCCGGTGAAAACTTAAAGCGGAAAATTTACGCCGAGATGCTGAAAAATCTTGAACTGCTGGCAAGCGAAGGCCCAACTGTTTTCGTAGTCGATGATTTACATTGGTCAGATCCAGCTTCGGCAGAATTTTTGGTCCATCTCTTCCAACTGGTTGAGCACTTGCCAGTCTTGTTCCTGTGCTCATTCAGGCCGCACCACAATTCTCAGGCCTGGGTGGTCAAACAGGCTGTGGAAATGAACTATGCACACCGCTATGCGCAGATCAATCTGCTGCCGTTATCTGAGCATGAAAGCAACCAATTGATTAACTCCTACCTGGGCGGGGCTGATTCTCCGCAAAATATTCGCAGGATGATCCTGCAGAAATCAGACGGGAATCCATTCTACATGGAGGAGGTTATCCGCGCATTGATTGATGATGAGGTCCTCGTACATGATCAAGAAGCTGAGTCCTGGATGATGAACACATCAGTGGATGAAATCTCGATCCCCGAAAATCTCAGTGCACTGATCAACGCCAGGATTGATCGCCTAGAAGAAACAGCCAAACATGTATTGCAAATCGCCTCAGTTGTTGGACGGACCTTCTATCGTCGAGTACTTGAGTTTGTCAACGACACAACCGATGAGCTTGATATGGAATTAAGCAGGCTGCAGCAAATGGGGCTGATCCGCGAACTGGCGCGAGAGCCAGAACTCGAATATGTTTTTCGTCAGATCCTCACCCAAGAAACTGCCTATAGCACCATCCTTATCAAGCATCGCCGGGAATATCATCGCAGGGCAGGCGAAGCAATCCTTCAACTCTATCCAGATCGAGTGGAGGAATTCTTAAACCTGTTGGGGTATCACTTTTACCATGCCAGGGACCCGCGCGCACACCAATACTTCCAGATGAGTGGCGATACCGCTTTCCGCTTATATGCCAATGCTGAGGCAATTGATTATTATGGAAAAGCGATTGAAGTCGCAAAATGGAAAGATAACCTTCAACTTGCGGAGGTTGTAGAGCTTTATATCCGGCGGGGTCGTGCCTTTGAGCTGGATTCTCAATTTAAAAATGCTCTGGGATGCTATGAGGAACTGGAACAGCTGGCTCAAAGATCTGGGGAAAAGCGCATTGAACTGGAAGCATTAATCGCTCAGGCCCAGTTCTATGGTGTTCCGAGCAGTGAATTTAATTTGGAACTCGGATCTTCGATTGTGAGTAAAGCACAAAAGATTGCCGAAGAGCTTGGTGAACGGGAAGCATTGGCCAAAATCCATTGGATCAATTTAAACTTGAACAGGTTTCACCAAAGTATGGGTGACGCACAACGAGCGGGCGAGAAGGCGATTGCGCTTGCCCGTGAACTGAACCTGGAAGAACTTTTGGCTTACAGCCTGAATGATACCGCTCATGCATATAGCATGAACGCCCATGTTAAGAAAGCCAAAGAGGTTTCTCGTGAAGCGGCTGAATTATGGGAAAAGATGAACAATCTGCCAATGTTGGCTGATAGCCTCGGCGGAATGGTCCTGATCAGTTTGTATGCTGGTGAATTTGACGCAGCCTATGCTTATTCGGATCGGGCATATGCAATCAGCCAAGCAACAAATAATATCTGGGGGCAGTCATACAGCCGCTATGCGATCGGATTGGTTGATCTTGAGCGTGGCGATATCAGCCTGGCGATTGAGCATTTCGAACAAGCCCTGCGGGATGCAGAAAAATCCAAATTTACTATCGGTGAAGTTCTGTCCCGCATATACCTTTCCACCGTGTATTCAGAAATCGGTGATCACGTGGCGGCGATTTCCATTTTAGAAGACAAGATGTTTGCACGGGTGGAAAATGAAACGATTCAAAGTCTTCTGCATTCTGGTATTGCCATATATGCGCATGTAAAAGCCGGGAATATTGAGAAGGCCGAAAGAAATATCAAAGAATTCAAAGCCAATCTCAACGATTCGTTTTTCATGATCGCTATCTATTTTGTCCTGGGTCAGTGCCATCTAAGCCTTAAAAAGAAGGAATATCAAAATGTAATCAGGAATTCAAGTGAATTCTTATCCAGCATCCAGGGCACAGGTGTTTTTTATCCGAATGCTGAACTGTTGCTGCTGATGGGCATCGCCTATATGAAACAAGGGATCATGCAGGAAGCCAAAATCAAATTCGAGGAAGGACTTCAGGTGGCAGAACAGCTTGGTTCCCGCAAAAACCTGTGGCAGTTGAACTATTATCTGGGTTTGTGGTATCAAAAGCAAGAACAAAACATCGAGGCTGATACCTGTTTCAAACAGGCTATTGAAATTATCCGCTATATCTCGGACCACATCGAAGACCCCAGCCTAAAGGCAAAATTCTTGTCCAGGGAGGAAATTCAAGCATTACAAAAAATTCATCCGGATTTCGAAAGGCAATCCTGAATCAATTCTTTGCTCATCGAAAGCAGGTGTGATGGGTCTCCCCTGGATCCATGGCGGTTGGGGAAAAAATATGCTATGGTAGTATAGCAGTGCCCAGTAGCAAACTGGAAACACAAATGGACCATGTTCCTAGCAGGATGACTGCGTCAGGTTTGGGTTTTAAATGATCTGAAGGAGGCAAATTTGAAATACAGGAAATTTGGCAGAACAGGCTGGGAAGTAAGCGATATTGGTTATGGGATGTGGGGAATGGGTGGTTGGACCGAGTCAGATGATAATCAATCAAGGCGCTCCCTGCAGGCAGCTGTAGATTTGGGATGCAACTTTTTCGACACAGCCTGGGGCTATGGTGAAGGGCACAGCGAAATACTGCTTGGAGAACTGGTCCGGAATAATCCCGATAAAAAACTCTATACTGCCACCAAGATCCCGCCCAAAAATTTCATATGGCCAAGCCGGCGAGAATTTGCATTGGATGATTGTTTTCCCCCAGAGCATATTGAAGCCTATATTGAAAAGAGCCTGCAAAACCTGGGCCTTGAACAGATCGACCTGATCCAATTTCATACCTGGGAGGACCGCTGGGTTGAAGATGATCGCTGGGCGAAGAAACTGATGTCCTTAAAAGCCCAGGGGGTGATCCAGGCAATCGGTATTAGCATCAACCGCTGGGAGCCGTGGAATGGGGTTGCGGCTGTAAAAAGCGGACTGATTGATTCAGTTCAGGTGATCTACAATATCTTCGATCAGAATCCAGAAGATGAATTGTTTCCAGCATGTGAAGAAAACGAGGTCGCGGTTATCGCCCGGGTGCCATTCGATGAGGGTACGCTGACCGGAAACCTCACGCTAGAGAGCAGATGGCCAAAAGGAGACTGGCGCAATTCTTATTTTGTGCCTGAAAATCTTAAATCAAGTGTTGAGCATGGGGAAGCTTTACGCGGCTTGCTGCCAGAGGGGATGAGTATGGCAGAGATGGCCTTACGATTTATCCTGGGCAACCCGGTTGTCAGCACCATTATTCCCGGAATGCGGAAAGCGGCTCATGTTAAAGCGAATATTGGGACCAGCGATGCCGGCCCATTGCCCGCTTCTCTCATGGAAAAACTGAAAGGACATCGCTGGGACCGGACGCCAACCGAGTGGTCCCAATAGATCGCTGAAAGCTGGTTCGGCTGTGTAATAAATCTCATACAGCTCTTCAGGGACGGTGCAATTTTATTCTTTCAGTTTATCTTGGACTTCTTGTATGATCGCCAGGTACTCAAGACCAACGCGGCGCCACGAATAATGCGCGACTACTCGCTGGCGGCCTGCCTGTCCCATCTCCTGGCGTAAATTTGCATCGGGGAGTATCTGCCTCAACGCTTCACTCAACATTTCATGATCGCCCTGTGGAATCAGCATCCCTGTCTCCCCATCCACAATCACTTCCATGTTTCCTGCAACACCGGTTGCCAGCACTGGCAGGCCACAAGCCATTGCTTCCAGGATGGCATTAGACATGCCCTCGTCAAAAGATGGGTGCACATACAAATTTGCATCCTTGTAATACATAAGCAGATTATCTCGAGGCTGCCAGCCAACAAACCTGATTCTTTCATTGAAACCATATGCAACAGTCAATCTTTCAAGGTAGCTGCGATCTCCCCCATCTCCGACGATTAAGAGCGACCACTCCATGTCTTTCACAGTCCTTAAACCCTCAAACAACACTTGTAATCCTTTTTGGTAAACTAACCGCCCCACAGTCAGAATGACAGGCGGAGCCCATTGACGTAATGAGATGCTAAATTTTTCGGGATTTACTCCATTCGTGATAACGCTTATCGGCAGGCTTGGTTCGAAAGAGTTTGCTAGGTCTCTTAAGCCGCGACTGTTCGCAATCACTTTGGATGCATTTCTCCAAATAAAGTGGATTAAAGGCGAGAGAAGTTTGTGATGAAGCGAAAAATCGTACGACCGGAATCCTGGAACATCACTCCCCCGCAGAGAGACGACATAAGGAACACCATATAGCAATTTTAATAAATATGCAGCGGGGCCGCTTGGTACGCCAAAAAAAGAAATCGTGACATCAGGTTTCCAGGTTCTGGTCAGGCGCCAAGCATGCCACATCGCACTCAACATAAACGTTAACTGCTCCCCAGGGTTAGAACGGTCGAGCCGCTTTCGTCTCGCGGGAATACGAATGACCTGGATATCATTATCAAAGCTTTTTCTGGGTAAATCTTGATACTGGGAAGTAAGCACCGTTACATGATGGCCCTCTGATGCCAACACAGAAGCAATGCTCGCACTGGCAGTACTTGCTCCTCCACCAACCGGGGGATATTCACTATTGACTAAAAGGATCCGCATGCGTTTTCCAGGGTCGTTACAGCTTTAATAGAATTTTTTTAANNAAGGGGGGACAAGTAAATTTCCATGATGCCCATCCACCGGATGCACCTTCAGTTCTCCAATCTCTACCTTCTCCCAACCCAATGCATAATTATCTTCGATATAGGGAGGTTGTTGAGTGGCTCTCAGCAGAACAACTTTACCAGGAAACGAACCTGGATGATACTGCCGTGATGCCTGAAGATTGGTTTGCTCCACAAGTTTTAGGGTGCCGGGAAGGGCATCTTGCCGTTTTTTTTCCTCAGCCCTTCGCTGGCGATCCTGTCTCCGTGATTGTATGAGTACCGGAACAAGATCTTTATAATACCTGAAATATGCCTTACGGTCCCGCCAATTGCCCTGGGTCAGGCTCTGCCAGTGCTTTCGAAAATAAATGATTGCCTTGCGTAATTGCCGGGCCGCCTTGGACCAATTTTTTAAAGATACAGGATAACCAGGCCCATAAGTATCCAGCATCATGACGAAATCAATGGTCTCGCCCTGCCGGGATAATATCGACCCGACCTCAAAAGCAACCTTGCCTCCAAACGAGGACCCCAGCAGCCGATAAGGACCATCCGCTTGGACACGCCGCATTGCATGGACATAATCGTCAGCAATTTCCTCAACACTGGCCAAAGGAACATCTTCCCCGCTTAAGCCGCGCGCCTGAAGAAAATAGACCGGTTGGTTCTCGCCCAGGTTGATAGCCATCTGCCGGAACTTGATGGGATTGCCACCCTTACCCGCAAAACAAAACAGAGGCACTTGATCCCCGCTGGAATTAAATTCCACCAGGGGCAGCCAGGGATCATCTTGCTGCAGCCTGAGTATAAATTCAGCCTGTTGACGAATATTGGAAGCCTTGATCAGCAGGGAAATTGGAAAACGTCGATGAAATGCCTTTTCAATCTCAACAAACAATTCCACTGCCAGCAAGGAATCGCCGCCGAGATCAAAAAAATTATCGGTTACACCAATCGAATCCATCTGAAACAATTTTTTCCATATCCCAACAAGCTGCTTCTCCACCTCCGTAGCAGGCGGCTCAAGGGCGTTCTGCAAGTCCGGCCGGGACATATCCACGCTTGGTAAAGCAGTTCGGTCCACCTTTCCGGTGGTGGTTTTGGGAAATTCGGACATCAGAATAACTTGATGGGGGAGCATATATCTGGGCAGCTTTTCCGCCAATAACCTCCGCAGATCAGCAGGAATCAACGTAACACCTGGATCGGGAACTACATAAGCAACCAACCGAGACGTCCCCCCAGCTGTTTGATCTACCCGGATAACGGCCTGCCAAACGCCGGAGATCCGAGTGATGGCAGCCTCTACATCTGCCACAACTACCCGGCTGCCGCGAATTTTAACCTGCGAATCTTTTCGGCCGGCGTAGACATAACAACCATCCGCGCGCTGATATACGAGATCTCCGGTCTTGAAGATTTTTTCAGCACTGCCCTCTATCGGCCGGAACATCTCCGCTGTTTGGCGAGGGTTGTTCCAATATCCCGATGCCAGATATCTGCTGCGAACCACCAGTTCCCCTACCTGCCCCTGCTGCACGGGAATGCCCTGATCGTCTACAACCATCAGTTGGGTCCGCTCAGTAGGGTACCCTACCGGAACCACATCATCCTCAAGCTCAGTCTCGTGATTCATTAAAAAGCGCAGCATTGAAGGCGCTTCGGAGGAGCCCAGATTATTGAAGATAATGCTGCCAGGAGGAAATTTCTCTTTAAATAGCTCAAGATCACGGGCATAGACCGGTTCGCCACCCAAATGCACCCATCTGATATTCGCAAGGTCTTCTCGGGAGACTGCTTTAATAAAATTCCGGAAGACCGATGGAGGACTATGATAAACCGTAATTTTCTCATCCCTGATTAGGTCAATCAAAGCTGCCAGCCCTCTTTGATTCAAATCATAGGGGAATGAGACCCCACCGAGCAACCAGGCCTTAAACGGTGCACCTATGCCATTGGCATAGCTGAAATGGTAGATAGAAAAAAAACGGTCCCTGGCATCCATACCCATCGCCGCATGAACCCCAACAGAGTGCAGGATCGTAGCATTCGACTTAATAATCGCCTTGGGCTTACCAGTCGAACCCGAAGTATACACAAGCGAAATTAAATCCTCAGATAAATATTTCAGTCCTAAATTCTGGGCTGTGCCAGGCAGGCATTCATCAAAATTTAT
>DNGN01000335.1 GCA_003486225.1 Chloroflexota bacterium | reverse complement strand
GATGAGCACATAGTCGCCATCCAGAATGGCGTCCTTTCCAGCTTTTCCGGCATTGTTCATGCTGTGGCCCTTAACTTTGATGGCGAAATAATGAGCATCGCGCACCAGGCGTAAGCGCTTGCGGCCCTGTTCAAGGATATGGATCCTAAATTCTTGATCCTCAAACAGGACCTGAGACACTTCGAGGTAACCAATCGGAACCACATTAATTGTTTTTATAGCCCCGGCGGGGATCCCCTCAAAGACGTCCATAACCTGGAGGAAATTTTCAGGGACCGGGATTGCCAGCTGGAGATCCAAATCATCGTCGTCAAAATCCTGTTCATCTTGAATGAATCTTGGTCCGGTACTGCCAAATGTTCGGCGTTTGGGAATATTTTTGCAGGTCAGCAGGGTTTTAAAATCGTGCAGGGGCGGCAGTTGATCGATCTCAATTGCTTTGCGGATGGCACTGCGCATCAGAACCAATTGATCCTGGTACCATTTCTTTTTATGGAGGGTCAGGCCTGGATCAATGGAGATCTCGTTAAAAAGTTTTATGGCAGCTTTCCATTCGTTAATGGCATCCGTGTGCCGGTTGGATCGAATCCAGTGGATGGTGCCGAAATGCCAGGTCAGCACAGCCACATAATGCTTGTAACTGGAGGGCATCCAGATGATCGCCTGGCGCATCATTTCTTCTGCCTGTTCGCGGTCGCTCATCGCCAGCAGGATATGGGCGCATAATTTGGCCGATACGCCTTTCTCGAACGGGTTCATGTCAATCAGATTTTTCTGGATCCGTTCAATCTCGAAAAGGGCGCGGTCTGCATCGCCCTGGATCCAGATATTGTCTAGTAATTCGTTAATGATTTCCACAGCCTCGCTGAGCGAAGGCAGATTGAGCATTTGTCTGGGGAACCAGCAATGCTCAATATACCAAAACCAATCCTGGGCGAATTCCATCTGCTGGCGGGAATTGTATATCTGTCTGGGCAAAACCACGGCTTTAATCCTCCTCGTCTTTTTTATCACGCTGCCGCAAAAAAGATCGAATGGATGGGTCTTCCTTGGAATCTGAGTTGTACAGGCCAGACCATATATCCAGGATCTGGGCTGTACGCAACTGGATGAGGGCATCCAGATCCCGCGCATCATCGATTTGAAGGTCTTCCAGTGCTGTCATGATCCCGCGGATCATTTCCACCTGGGTTTGGGAGCGGACAGCATCTTGCCTGGAGAGCTCATAGGCCTTACCTTCAGCTTCCAGTACTTTGATCTCGCCTTTTTTAACTTCTTTCCATTTTCCCAGGCGAAATTTATCGACCGAAGTGTCGGGAAATTCCAACGCGCCTAGTTGTGGTTTGCCGACCATGTAAACGCCGATAGCCATCATCTGGTTGCGGACCTCTACACCATTCAATTCTTCCTTCAAGGCTTGCCGTGAATCGCCATATTGGTCTTCTGGTGTAATGATCTGATCGATGGTGTGCTGATTAATGTAACGCTGGATCGCACCGGCAACAATGCCTTTGACAGTGTCATTCATTGACATCAGGCCTGATTCATCAACCAGGCGGTTATTATTTAGCTTTACGATATCACCCGGGCGCTGGCGTACTTTGTAACGAACATGGATCTGGTTGACGCGCACCCGAATGCCATCAACCGTGAGCGCTTCAACCACCTCCAACGGGCAGTGCTGCTCATCTAAGGATACGACGTCCCGGATGAATTCATTGCGTTGGATGTGGTGCTGGCCCTCCGGGTAAACGTTGGAATAGCCATACAATTTTTCCAATAGGACGACATTATTGGTATCAACGAAAACTGTTCCCGGCCCACCAGTGCGGTCTATGAGGTTGATTTGATCTGCCCCGAGCATTAATTTTCCGTTGGAGACTGCAATGGTTGGGCGAAGTCTGGGGAAGAAGGAGCAAGCCGCCAGATATTCAATCGCCAGGTTGAGCTCTGGAAGCTCATACAGATCTTTAAGATAACGGGCAGCCGAGATAAACGAGTAGATAAAGGCGATGCCAATCAGCAGGATGAACCAGGGGCGCTGCAGCGCAACGCCGAAGAAGAGCGTGCTGGCCCCAAAGATCATGGCCATCACACCCCAACGGGCAACATAGGAAAGTCCATGGTCGGACCAGAACTCGAAGAGCAGTTCATTTAAATCTCTTGCCAGTAAGTCTTTGATGAAATTCATAGGCTTTCTTTCCGGCTAGGGTTGTTGATAATTAACAGGCATATGCATCTCGTCGTGCTGTTCATGAGAACCACCGCCTGAGGTTGCTGAGCATATTGACCATGGAGATCAGTTCCGGGTTGGAAGAATCGGCCGTAGCAGCTTCCAGGGCCTGGAAAATGCGCAGGATAATGGCTGTTTTCATCTGATCTTTTTCCTGCAGGAATTCCGCCAGGGCATAGACGGTGTCTTGCTGCACCTGGGTTTTGGCCCGGCTGCGGATCAGGGCAGCTTGTTCATCAAAACCAACCTCTGTTTTAAAGGCTTCGGATTTCCATCGCGCAATCAGGTTCTGGATGGTTTGGATCTTCACTTCTTCATTGGTGGGCGAAATCTCTCCGAACCCGGCTGCAGTGACCGAGATGCCGCTGCGGCCCAGCGGATGGGAGGAGGGCAGATCTACCGCCGGATAAAAATAAAGCGAAGAGCGGTGATCTCCAATTTCAACCGGGCGATTTTTCTTGGACCGGACATAGTAGAAGGCCACCTTGCCTGATTCCTGCATGCGCTTGGAGAAGTCCCTGCGCAGGATGGCCAGCGGGTATTGAGGGATCTGTCCCGGTCTTCTTGAGGCTTGAGAGTCCTGCATGATGAAAAGCTCGTCGAACGGGTAGCGAACGATGGTGTTGCGAAATTCTTCCATGGCGATCGCCAGCGGCAGGTCCCGCCAGTCAATCTTTTTTCCGCTCTGGGGATCTCTTGGCTGGTTATCAAAGACCGTCTGAATGCGTTGCGGGTTGAAGCGGGTCAGGGCATACTGTTGGAGGTTGGCAAGCGGAATCTGTTGAAAATTGCCCTGAAAAAGATCTGGGAAAATTTTTTTGATGGCCAGCTGTTCCTCTTCATCCAAGACATCTGAAGAGAGATCGGTCACGACATCAGAGAAGTCAAACTCCACGGTCTGAATTTTATGGTTGATCTCTGTCACAAAGATTTCGTGGGGTGGTCCGCTGATGGAAAATTGGACAAATATATCGGTTTCGATCTCGATCCCGTCCCGGGTGATGGCGGTCACGTTTTCCTGGGAACGGACCTGTTTTCGCAGGTCGAAGAGGGTTTTGATCCTGCTGTTGCCGGTAAAGACCACACCNNGGTAAAGACCACTCCCTGGTTCTGGACTCTGCTCCCCACGACGACAGCACTATTGGAGTTGACCAGCACGACACCCGGACCTGGTTTTTCCCTCTCTCCGTAATGGGAGATCTCCTGCCCATCCCGCACAAAGATCAATGGGCCGTAGTTGCCGCGCAAGAATTGCATGAAATGTTCGTAGATCTGGAATCGTTCACCCCAATTATTGATCGGCAGAAGGAATTGTGCGTTGAAAAAGGCAAAGAAGTACAACGAGACCATATAGATGATGAAGCCGAAAACCAGGTTGAGAAAATAACCCAGCGCAGGCCCTGTATCTACCAGCCCGGGCGGTATTTGCCCCCTAAATTTAATGAAATTCCAAACATATTCAAGGTAATAGAGGGTCTCTTTTTGGAATGGAAGAAACAGCACGAACAAGATCACCAGGATTTTGATCCATCTTATTCTGGTTTCTTGGGTACTGCCACCACGCCGTCTTCTTCGCCTGCTTCGGTTTGCCATTGATCCATCCAACAATCAGAAAAGTCTCTGCTCTCATTGTAGGAATTTAAATGATAAACGTCAACAAAATATGCCCGTCAGTTCTTGGGGGTAAATGTGGATTTCTGGTAAACTAGAGTTGCGAATACGAGAAGACCAACAATCTTCCGATTAACCATTTCACCGCCCACCATCCCGNNAGCAAGGCATCGGATAATTACCATCTGCCGGATATAGATGGCAAGTACGACTTTGCTGCTGAGAGGCATTATGATGCACGTTTCGTGCAGAACTTTGTCAATACACGCAAAACAGGCCTGGTGGCTGCGGCTTATCATTTCTGCCGTTGGGATAGACCCGTTGGCTCACGGACAAAAATCGTGCAGGCCAATCTGGATTATTTCCAAACTGCCATCAACATGCTGCCCGATGAGTATAAAAAAGAAGTGGTCACGGTTGTCCTGGATATGGAGCAACGGGATACACAGCTTAAAGCCGCTGGACTTGGCAAGGTGGCTGTATCCAATATGGCCCGTGAGATCGTAGAGGCATTTGAACCGGAGTACGAACACCTGATTTTGTACTCCGGCTCCTGGTGGGCGAATGAATGGCTGACCAAAGAAACGACCCAATGGATGGCGCAACGCATGAGTGTGTGGGAACCTGAATACGTTTCGGTACAGAACAACAACCCGGTAAACCCAGATTATAAGCCAAGCGTGCCCATCGGCTTCTCCAATGAATATGCGGTGAAAGCCAATGACATGGTTGGCAAGTTGTTTGCCTGGCAATATACCTCTGAAGGGCGGTTCAGCACCATCCGGTCGAATATCGATCTCAACCTGACTGCCTTGCCCAAGGAAGAGCTTTTTGACCTCTTCCACCAGGATGGGGCGGTAGATCCCCCGCCGCCCCCGCCACCCACCGGCGAGGAGCTGTCGGAGATCTTGGATGGTTTGGCCAGTCTCGACCTTAACCTCAATCAGCTTGAGCAGTTGATCGAGGAGAACAGGGTTAGCGTGCAGCAGATACGCACCCTTGTGGAATCCCTGAAGTCAGATGCTTGATCGCATGGGATGGAAGTATTGAGAAGAAAAAAGAACAGGCGCTTTCAGCGCCCGTTCTTTTTTAGGGAAAGGGGAATGGGTGCGGTAGTGAGGGAATTACCGGGGTTATACCGCTGCCAAATTTTTCAGAGCCTGCCAATTTCGGACCATGGCCAGGGTATCCAAAGCGCAGTAACGCAGTAAATCCTGTCTGGTTTGTTCGATTTCTGCTGCGGAGAGCTGGCCGCGGGTAAGCGCCACCCAGGCCATCATGGCCGCGTCGCCTTTTGGGATGGACAGCCCGTCATAGCTGAGGTCTTTGGCCAGCACCGGCAGCACGTTCTTGATCGAAGCACTGCCGTGGAATTCGGGATGGATGTACAGCCCTTTGCTGAAGATCTCCATCAGGTCGAACATGCGGTCGTTGATATTTTCCAGCTGGCTGGCAAATTCGGGGTAGGTTTTGGCCATCTCCCGGTTGCGCCCGGCTTCAAAGCTCTGGTTCCAGACAATTACGGATCCGCGCGGCCCAATGCGCGCCAACAGATGCTCCAGCAGAGGTCTGGCAGGGTCACTGTTCCCTGAGCCTAAATATTCATGATGGGTGGGTTCTGCATCCGGGGCAGGGAAGATGTCCAGCGAATACTGGAAGACCACATGCTGGTACGGTTGATAACCGTCGTAATCCGGGACAGCCGGGTTGAAGGTTTCGTAATCCAGGAAGTGCAGCGGGTATACCAGGCTTTCGAGGGCGGCGCGGACTCCATCCCGGTCGAACTGCGGACGCCCGGTCTTAACCACCTGGAGATGGGCTTCCTGGAGTTCGGACAATGGGTAATCTTCCGGGATCTCCTGAATGGCGAGCACGCCCTGCGATTTGAGCTGGCGGGCTTTTTTGTAGTGCAGCCGGGGCAGTTCGTAGATCGGATGGTCTGGCAGGCCGGGATGGCAGACCCCCGGGCATGGACAGCTGTTTGGCTTGAGACATTCTTCAATGCCGTCGGGCGCGTCCAGGCTGGCAACCTGCCAGGCGGCCTGCCGCCCGGAAAGGATCTCCTGCCGCAGCTCTTCAATCTGCTCATCCACATTCACGATTTGGAATAGCTGTCGAACCTCCAGGGAACCCTGGCGAATATATTCCTTGTTGACATGCACCAGGTAGGTATACCGAATTTTGAAGTTGGCCTCGGCCACCAGCCGCTGGAAGCCGACATCGTGGAGATGCTCTTTTTTGACGGTACTGGCACTCTTGATCTCGTATATGTCGTATACCTGGGCGGCGGGATCATACACCAGAGCATCAAAGCGGGCCTGGAACACACCATCTGTCAGTTGGTCTTGAAAGGTCAGAATGAGGGGGGATGGTGCGCCTTGGAAATGCTGCTGAAGGAATTCGCGGGCCAGTTGTTCGATCTCCTGGCCCTGCTGCATCAGGTGCTGGTCGTATTCAGATGGGGTGACCTGCTCCAGCCGACCGTGTTTTTCTGCCCAGAGGTGCAGCGGGGCTTCCAGGAACAGCAGGTAATCCGTTTTGGTCAGCATGGCTTACAGCTGATCGAATTTTTGGATGATCTGGCGCCATTCCTGCGGGATGAGGATGGATTGCCCCAGGTGGTAATCGTAGGCTACCAGGACAACCTTGCCAGCCGCATATTGCTTGCCGTTGTGCTGGTCCACTATGCACTGGTGGAAGGTCATGGATTTGTTGCCGAGTTGGATTGCCCGAACGCCGACTTTGACCTTGTTCTCCCATTGGATGGGGGCCAGAAAGGAGATCTGCAGGTCTGCCAGGATCACACCGATTTCCAGGAAGGAACTTCCGGCCTGGAAGAGCGAGAGGTGGCGCCAGTAATGGATACGGGCATGTTCAAAAAAGGTGACGAATTTGGCGTTGTTGACATGACCTTGGGGATCCAGATCACCGTAGCGGACATCAATTGGTTGGTAGAAGTTGCATGTTGTCATGTGCAGATTATACCGTTGTTAAGCCGTTGCGGCGACAGGCAGAAGGGAACGATTGGCCGGTTCATGGGTTATAATTTCCATGTTTCCAAACGGATCTTAAATTGAATCCCTGGCCTTAAAGCAGTTTGGTTGCGAGCCGAGCTGCCCGATCATTTGGCTTTTTGCATCGGATGTGGTTTGACCAGGCTCGATAGTTGCTTATCCTGGAAAAGAATAATTAGGAGGACGGTATGAATTCATATGATACGATCGTGATCGGGTCCGGGTCGGGGGGACTGACCACGGCAGTGGCATTGGCCAGAGCTGGACAGAAGGTGCTGGTTTGTGAGCAGCATGAGATCCCTGGAGGGTGGACGCACTCATTTACGCTGGAAGGATACAAGTTCAGCACCGGTGTGCATTACGTTGGCGAAATCGGCAAAGGCGGATACCTGCGGGCGATCTATGAAGGTTTGGGAGTTTCCGAGGACCTGGAGTTTCTGGAGCTAAATCCGGATGGCTATGACCACGTCTTCATCGGGGAGGAACGCTTCGATATCCCCAAGCACAGGCGCAAGTATATCCGCCGGCTGAAAGACCGTTTTCCGCACGAAGCCGAGGGGATAGACCGCTATTTCAAGCTGGTCATGGATATCAGCTACGGACTGATGAACATCAACAGCCTGAAGCGGCTGTTGAAATACCGGCACGTTCTGCCGTGGCTGGTGCGCAGCGGCGGCAAGCTGATCAATGATTGCGTGCAGGACCCCGTGCTGCGGGCGATCCTGGGGGCACAGACGGGAGATAACGGCGTGCGGCCATCCAAGGTTTCTGCCCCGATGCATGTCGGGGTGGTAGCGCATTATTTCCGGGGAGCTTATTACCCGCGCGGCGGCGGCGGGGCGATCCCAAAGGCATTTGTACGGGCCCTGCAGCGCGCTGGCGGGGAACTGAGGTTGAGGACAGCGGTGAAAAAGATCTTGCTTGAGGATGGCCGTGCTGTTGGGGTTGAGCTGGCCGATGGCGAGCAGATCTTTGCCAGCAATATTGTCAGCAATGCTGATCCTGCAGCCACCTTTACAAAATTGATCGGGGAAGAAAAGCTGCCCCGAAAACTGAGGCGCAAGGTGCGGCGCGTCAAGTATTCAACCTCCTGCCTGTCCCTTTTCCTGGCGGTCGATCTCGACCTGGAAGCGCTGGGTTTTGACTCTGGCAACTATTGGTTTTACGAGCACGCAGATCTGGAAAAAATCTATGCGGATGGGGAGGGTAGCAATAATGCCTACCAGGACCCGGCTGCTTTATTTGTCACGGTTACGACCCTGAAAGATCCCAGCAAGATGATCCGCGGCCACCATACCCTGGAAGTTTTCGTATTCTCCGGCCACGAGCCCTTTGCCAAATGGGCCAATGAGCCTTCTGGAGACCGATCCTGGGAGTACCAGCAGTTCAAAGAGCAGATCACCGGGCGGATGCTGCGTGCCCTCGAGAAGCGCATTCCCGGGCTGACGGAGGCGGTGGTATTTAAAGAACTGGGTACCCCGCTGACCAACGC
>DNGN01000331.1 GCA_003486225.1 Chloroflexota bacterium | reverse complement strand
CAAGAACGCATTGAAATGGAATTATATGAAGGCTCTCAATACGTAGCTGTTTATGAGTCCACCATTGGTACAGTTATCCAATTTAGATTTGAAAAAGTTAACCAGGATGGAGTCAGTGTACCAGAGGTTGGCGTGGACGGAAATCCGGTTCGCTATCGATTGTATCGTGTGGATGGTCCTGCCCTTGCTAGAGAGACAGTAGCGGGTTGGTACGATAATCTACCCAACCCGAATGTTTTTGGTTATATATCTGGTAAGGTTGTTTCGAAAGAAATAGGTGAACCGATCAAGGATATTCTCGTGTCGGCTGGAGGTCTCCAAGCCATAACCAATGCAGAAGGCATATTTACCCTGTCTCCAATCATTGCAGGAAGACATACCTTGATCGCATATTCCATGAACGGCAGCTATATCCCTGCCCATATAGAAGCTGGTGTCGATACCCACATGATGACCGATGCCACCCTGGAAATGAGGCCAACCGGTTGGAAAAAGGTCACCTTTGATGTCCAGGTACCAGAGAGCACTTTCGAAGGAGCTCCGATCCGCATGGCCGGCAACCTTGCTCAATTTGGCAACACCTTCATCGATCTGGGCGGGGGTATGTCTGGAGATCCTAAACAGATGCCTGTGTTGGAAAAAACAGATTCCGGTCGTTTTACCCTGACCATGACCTTGCCAGCCGAAATTGATATCCGCTATAAATACACCCTGGGAGATGGCTTTTGGAACGCCGAACATGGCTTAAACAAAGAGTTTGTGGTCCACCAACTCATCATCCCACCTGATGTGGATGAACTTACCATCCATGATCAGGTAGCGACTTGGAAATCCAGCGATACCGAAACCCTCTGGTTCCAAGCTTTTGTCCCAGAAGAAACTCCAGCGGATGAACTCATTAGCATTCAATTTAGCGTCACTGGATGGATGCCAGCCTTGCCCATGTTCAAAATAAAAGAGAATCAGTGGGCATACCCACTCATCAGTCCACATAACTTTTCCACCCAGATTCCTTATCGCTTTTGCCGCAACACCCCTTGTACAGGCAATTCCCAAACAGGGGTTGAGAGCTTAGCTGTTCCCCGGTCCACGGAGACCCGTTTCGCTTCACCGACCATTATCAATAATCAGGTCGAAAAATGGGCATATCTTTCACCTGAATTGCCTATGCCAGGCATTGCTGTCATCAATGCAGAAAAGCGATCAGATTTTATTGCAGGGCTTGCGCTCACACCTTATTACACACCAACCTGGAATTCTTATATCCCATCCCTGATGCAGAAATCGCAGAACGCAATTAATCACATTGTTTTTTCTCCAGCCTGGTTTGCCTCTAGTCCCAATCCCCCCACCTTATTTGAAATATCAGTCGAGGGAACACCGCGTTGGAACAATTTGGTATCCGAGATTGAATCCGCACACAACAACAACCTATCCGTCAGCCTTTTTCCAACAATTAACTTTTCAACCAATCACCTAAATTGGTGGGGAGCCCTCCAGACCAATCAGGAAACCGTTTGGGAATTGTGGCTGACCCAATACCAAGATTTTATCTATCAATATGCCACATTGGCTGAAATCACCGAAACCGAAACCCTGGTGGTAGGAGGGGAATGGTTAACCCCAGCTTTACCGATCGGCGATAATGCCAGTGTCTACCACCAGCCAGGCAATATCCAGGCTTTATGGCAAGAAATCATTTCTGGCATCCGGGAAAGATATCATGGCGAAATTGCCTGGTCCCTGCCTCTGAATGTTGCCGAACAACCTCCAGAATTCCTTTCAGAAGTGGACAGCCTTTACCTGCTTTGGGATCTAGCGCCTGATCCCGCTGCTCCCGTTGAAGACCTCCAAGCTTTCCTCGGTGAAAAATTGGATGCGATTGCAAAGCCCCTGAAAGATGACTTAAATAAATCAATTGTACTGGTGCTGGCATATCCCTCCTTGCAGGGCTATGGTTCCGGGTGCATCCCTTCTCCTGTGGACGAAGGGAGTTGTATCGATGTCAGTGCCCTGCTTCTTGGCCCGGTTGGAGAAAATCCCGCTGCTGCAGACATCCAAGCCCAGGCGGAGTATTATGCAGCCTTTCTTTCAGCGGTTGCAGAAAGGGAATGGATTGATGGGGTCATTTCCCAGGGCTACTCCCCCACCTTGAAGCTTCATGATCCGTCAGCTTCCATCCATGGGAAACCAGCCGAACAAATTTTGCGCAACTGGTTTTCATCCGTTTTGGGAAATTAATTGCTTGTGCTATAATTAGTCTGATATGAGCGAACATAGTATTCAAATTGCAGAATTAGAAGATAATGAGACCGATACCAAAACAAAGGTCGGAATGATCATTGGTGGCATTGCGCTGCTTGCCTTGTTTGGAGGAGCTATTTATTTTCTTCTGGTCTCAGATAAAACTCCAACGATCAGGGATATCTTCATCATCCTGCTTGGCTTTGAGTTGGCAGTCATCGGAATTGCCGTTATTTTGTTAATCATCCAAACCACTCGCCTCATTAACATGTTCCAACACGAGATCAAACCTGTGCTGGATGCCGCCAACGAAACCATGAGCACCCTGCGGGGAACAGCAATCTTCATGAGCGACGCGTTTGTCCAACCAGTAATCAAATTTAACAGCCAGTTAGCTAGTTTAAGACAAGCCTTTGTTGTACTACGAAAACTGGTCAAAAAATAATATCAAAAACCTTAAAAAAAATTACAATCCATAATTTGGAAGGAGTGATTGAAATGTCTGACAACAATGATTTTGGAAGTTTTCTCTCGGGATTTTTAGTAGGCGGTTTGGTCGGCGCGGCAGTTGCGTTGTTGATGGCGCCTCAGTCTGGTGAAGAAACCCGGGTCTTGATTCGAGATAAAAGTCTTGAATTAAAGGACAAGACCGTCGCCTCGCTAGAGGAAGCGTATGCCCGCGCAGAACATGCTGCTGAAGAGGCCAAACTGCGAGCCGACGAATTAGCCAAAGTTGCCCAGCAGCGTGCTGAGGAACTACGACATCGCGGACAGGTTGTCCTGGAAGAACAAAGAGCCAAGATCACCACTGCTATCTCGCCAAAAGCAGAACCTGCAGCAGCAACTGCTGAGAAACCTGCTGAAAAAGAAGAGAAGAAACCGGCCGCCAAAAAGAAATAGAAGCTGTCTATCAGCCAAAGCCGTACACATTTTTAAGGGTTCAATCTTTGAGATTGTATCCGCTAATGCCATGATTGGCAGACTGTTTTATATAAGATGGCGAAAGCTCGCTTTTGAGACAAATGCAAAACATAAACAAACCCGCTTGTCTAAGCGGGTTTGTGGTTTAACCAACTTCTAAGGTTCTTGACGCTGCCGGTAAAGCTTGGGATCAATTTTTGCGAGCATCGCTTCCGTATCAAGGTTTCCCCCAAGGAACTGGTTNNCGAAAATTCTTCTGCTTACGTATCCACACCATCACCTGCTCAAAATGCTTCCTAAAAAGGTCACCCATTTCTGCATCACTTACTTTATTTGGGTCTTCTCCTCTACGGTCCAACATCTTACGCTGCGAAGCAAGGATCTCCCCAATTTCCCGTCGCATAATAACAACATCGTACGTGTTGTTTTTGGGCAGATGCTCTAAAAGCATCGTGATCACTTTAACAGACTTTCCTTTGGCATCCCGAACCCATCCGGTATCTCCGTCAGGAAGTTTTTTCACCCTTTCAAATTCATAATATCCTTTTGGATTATCTGCATCTGCTTCGCGAACATAATCCTGCATTGGCGGGATTCCAGCTGCATCAAGCATCATCATCATTAGGGATGTGCCTGAGCGCGGCAGGCCAGAAACAACAATTATTTTCTTTGATAGATCATCTTTTTTTCTAAAGAACATAATTCCTCTGCGAACATTACGGATATCAGAGGATTATTATACGTTAAAACATGCTAATCTGCTCACTCTCCACACAAAGAAGGGTATAAACAAGGAAATAATTGCCATCCAAAGTTGACCAAAAACTTGCCAAAATTGTGGCTATCGGGTAGAATATGCTGCTGTGACTGGTAGCTAAGAGTTTCCAGTCTGAGATCAGGAATTATATGAACAGAAGGATTTGGAGGCTGAATCTTGGCTAATAAAAAATCTGCGCTCAAAAGAATGCGCCAAAACGAAAAAAAACGCTTGCACAACCGCCTTTTCCGAGGCCGTGCCCGTACAGAAGTGAAGAAAGCCCGTCTGGCAATAGAAAGCGGAGACATTGACCTTTCCCGCACAGCAGTCCAGACAGCAATCGTCGCCCTGGACAAAGCTGCATCCAAAGGCAAAATTCATAAGAATAATGCCTCACGGCGCAAAGGCCGTCTGATGAAGCAATTGTCTGCTCTCGAAAAAGCGGAAAGTTAATTTAATCACGCTGTATTTGCCAGCGGGAGCGATTCTATTGCTCCCGCTTTTTTCTTACGCTAACAATGCATTTTTAATTGGCTAGGTAGGCACCATGTTCGATCAAGAGAAACAAATTTTAGAAAACCGCATTCTAAAAATTCTCTCCCAAAATCAAATCCCAACTCCGGAAGAACTAAAATGGGCTGCGATCCCCTTTTCTGGTGAATGGGGAATTTCAACCTCCTTTTTCCAAACTGCAGCGGATGAAGCGCGCAGTGGAAAGCCGGTGAAAGTACCTCTCCGTGCGCAGGAGATCGCAGAACTGGTCAAAGAAGAATTGGGGACTCCCCCCAATTTTTCCCGGATCGAAGCTGTGCGTGGTTACCTGAACCTGACCTTTGAAACCGGTGAATTCAGCCGGCAGGTGGTGGATAGTGCCGTACAGCAAGGAGCCGATTTTGGTAGAGGATCCAAAACGGGGCAGCTCGTGATGGTCGAATTCTCGCAACCCAACACCCATAAAGCCATGCATGTCGGCCATATGCGCACTATGCTGCTAGGCGATGTAATCGCCAACATTCTTGCTTTCAGTGGCACCGATGTGATTAGAGCGAACTACTTTGGCGATTTTGGCAGGGATGTCATCAAATGGATGTGGAATTTTAATAAACGCCATCCTGGTGAAACCCCACCGGAAAGCAACGTCACCCGTTGGATGGGAGACCTTTATTCCGAGTCCACTCATTTGCTTGAAAATGACAAGGATGGGGAAGCTGAAATTCTGGAGATGTTCGCCAAATGGGAAGCCGGGGACCAAAATGTACGCCAGCTTTGGAAGGAAACCCGTCAGTGGTCGCTGGATGGCTTTAATGAGATTTACGAGACTTTCAACATCCATTTCGACCAACTGTACTACGAGAGCCAGATGGAGGAAAAAGCCAAAGATGTAGTCCAACAGCTGGTCGATTCCGGAATAGCCATTGATGAAAGAACCCAGGCAGGACCGGTGATCGTTAAGCTGGACGAACTCCTCGGGCTGGATGACGAAACATACAGAGTGCTAGTATTGATGCGCTCCGATTCAACCACCCTCTACGGGGCCTGGGACCTGGTTTTAGCCAAGCAGAAGTTTGCCGATTACCCGCTCGATCGGTCAGTCTATGTCGTCGATGTGCGCCAAAGCCTGCATTTCAAGCAAGTTTTTAAAACCTTGGAACTTGCTGGCTGGGAAAATGCCGATAAAGTTTTCCACCTGCCCTACGAGATCGTCAACCTGCCCGGAAATGTGACCATGAGCTCGCGCGAAGGAACAGTCGTGTTGCTGGAAGACCTGATCAATGAAGCCGTCCAGCGCGCTTATGAGGTCAGCCAGGAAAGAAACCCTGAATTGGATGAACAGACCCGCCAGGAAGTTGCCAAAGCCGTCGGGATCGGTGCCATCAAATACCCGCTGCTGGCCCGAGACAACACCAAAATCGCCACGTTTGATTGGGAAACTGCGCTCGACTTCAACGGACATGCTGCTCCTTACATCCAGTATGCTTATGTACGCACCAACAGTTTACTAAAACGCGCAGATGTGCCATTTCCGGCCAGCCTCAAGCCCACTCATGAATTAGATCCAAAAGAAATCGAATTGATCGAGATGATCTCCGAATGGCCGATGGTTGTCCAACGAGCTGCTAAGGATTTTAAAACCTTATACATCACCAATCATGCTTATGAGTTATCGCGTGCCTTCAACGAATTCTACAACTCCTGCCCGGTCTTAAAGGCCGAACCTGCTGTGCGTGATTTTCGTCTGCGGCTGGTGGCTGCCGCCCGAGAATCCATCGGCAGTAGTTTGAGGGTGCTCAACATCCCTGTACCTGAAGTAATGTAGAAATTTTGGCTTCGATTGTTCCACCAACAAAAAGATGGATAATTTCCATCTTTTTTTATTTTTAGGGTCATTCAGGTAAGAATTATGGGGTTCAAACCATCAAGAAGGTAACTCCGTAGTACAAATCTCCTCCTTGTGCTGAATGGCCTACCGGACCTCCTCCCGGTAGGTCATTCACTTTAATTGGTCAGTGTCAATAGAAAAATCATTCCGAATAATGGGCCAGTCCTCTAAATCAACGTCTTTGATAGGACCCAATTCTTTCCAATCCCGCCTGGAACGCCAAACAAAGTTTATCGACATCTTCCAAGGTATGTGCTGTAGAAACTGCCCCCAACCCATGATGAATGTTCACATCTTCCAGCAGCATGGCAATTTTTAAGACCGATTCTACAAAATCCACATCGCATCTTTCAGGATCCAGCACATCATTTGGCGAATTCAAGGGATTGTTGCCCTCATACGGGATGACCAACGTGTGCAGCGAGTTATTTGGCAGCACATCATTATCCAGACCTGCAAATCGAGCCTCTATACCTGCTTCAGAAAATACTCTGGGGACCTTTTTACGAATCTCTGCGCTTAATTTCTCCAGCCTGGGATAAATTTCACTCTCATGCTCGATCAAGTACTGCACAAAAACTTTGGCTGCCAGCATGCTTGCGGGGTGCCCTGAATACGTTCCACCCGAAAATTTCACTTTACGGCCTGTATCCCGCCCAACCAGAGTCATGATCTCCGCCCTGCCGCCAACTGCCGCAACTGGCATTCCCCCACCGATCACCTTGCCCATCGTCAGCAGGTCTGGTTGGATGCCATACAACTTACCCACATCCCCAGCCCGGTAGCGGAAACCGGATACAACCTCATCAAAGATCAAGACCACTCCAAACTGGTCACACAACCGCCGGGCAGTCTCTAAAAATTCACGGCTGGCAGGGATCATCCCCCCAGCCCCGATCACGGGTTCAACAATAAAACAAGCCAGACGGCCAGAATTTTCATAAAAATCATCTTCCAGCCGCTGCGGGTCATTAAAGCGGGAGACAATCACATCTGAAGCCAATTCATCTGGCACTCCAACGCTGTCCACCTGTTTGAATCCTGCCTGGTGACTGACCCCTTTCAGCCCCCACAAATGCGCCCCATGCCAGCCTCCCCCTACTTTCAACACCATTTCGCGGCCGGTAAATGCCCGGGCTAGAAGGATCGCATACATGGTCGAGAGCGTACCGCTGGTTGTGAAACGCACCCGTTCCGCGCTGGTTTGCTGGCAGAGCAATGTCGCCAGCTCAGCCTGATGCAAATCTGTAAAGCCAGTCTGCAAACCATTGCCCTGTAGAAAGGCTTGGGCAAGCGCATCTGTAACAACTGAAGGGTTGTGACCCAGTAAATTTGCGTAATGCCCTTGCCAGAAATCCAAGATCTGATTGCTGTCTTCATCGGTCACATAGCCCCCGGATGCAGAGCGAATGCGAGGCGGAAATGGTTCAATCAACCGGATAGTATGGCTTCCTCCATCCACCAGTACCTGTTTGGCTTGCTGCTGAAGGGCAGCCGACTTTGGCGAGTGATGATGGTATTCCTGCCGTAATTTTTGCAGGATGTGGGAATAATCTTGTTTTGGCATCTTTTTCCTGATCTTGAAAAAATACCAGCCCACCTTCGACTGGAGAAGCGGTTCGTTTTCATAAATTATACCCCGGTCACGCTCATTTAGAGCCAATCGGCAACATGTTATACTGACAGTATGCCATATAAAGGGATTTTCTCCCCAAGCCATGAGCAAATTGCCGCAGCATGCCTCAAACCGCTCCATCCGGAAGCAGAAAGAGGTCTGCGGTTATATAACCAGGCAAAATATTTCCAAGCTCACGAAGCCCTGGAAAATGCCTGGCATGCTGAACAAGAGCCAGACAGGCGTCTGTATCAGGGAATCCTACAGGCTGGTATCGCTTTTATGCATGCCCGTAACGGATACGCCAACGGCGTGTTTTCCATGTATGCACGTTGCCGAAGGTGGTTGGCTCCATGGCCGGACCACTGCCGTACCATTGATCTTGGTAAATTAAAATCAGACCTGCGGGTCTTGGTTGACAGCGTTACCACTCTGGGGCCAAACCATATCCAGGAACTTGACCCGAATCTATTCACTAAAATTTCGCGAGTGTAGCCAATGACAAATCAAACCTTTAAAGACAAGACTGTACTAATTACCGGATCCGGACGCGGCATCGGCAGGGGAATTGCTCTGCATTTTGCCCGTATGGGTGCCGATGTTGTGGTCAATTTTTTCCGCAACCGCAAACCAGCCGAAGAAACTGCTGCTGAGATCGAAAAGTTGGGGCGGAAGGCTTTGGTGGTTAAAGCCAATGTCGGCGACATTGAGGCAATTCAAGACCTCTTCACCCAAACCAAAGAGACCTTTGGTGGGCTGGATATCTTCGTGAGCAATGCTGCTTCCGGCTATAACCGCCCGGTGATGGAACAAAAAGTCAAAGGTTGGGATTGGACCATGGACATCAACGCCCGGGCGTTTCTGTTTGCTTCACAGCAAGCCGTTGCCTTGATGGAAACCCGCGGCGGCGGACATATTATCGCCATCACCAGCCCCGGTGGGGAAAGAGTAATGCCTGAATATGTGATTGTTGGGGCATCAAAGGCAGCCCTAAACGCCCTGACACGTTATATGGCGGTTGAACTGGCTGAGAAGAACATCCGCGTGAATGCAGTATCTCCAGGAGTCGTGGCCACCGATGTGATCCAGTATTTTGAAACCCTATCTGAAGAAGGCGTTCTGGAAAAGATAGCCGCTGCCACGCCGGCTGGCAGGCTGATCACCCCGGAAGATGTTGCCGGGGTCGTTGCTTTCCTTTGCTCACCCGAGGCTGAGATGATCCGCGGTCAGGTGATCACCGTGGATGGTGGACTGACCCTGCCGCTTAAAACGCTCAATCTCTGATGAGGGGGATAACTGCCAAAAACATGTCTTAAACCAGAAGCGGCCATAAGGCCGCTTTTCATTTCAAATGAGATCCTGCCACACACTCACACCCCAACCAGGATTGCCCGCGCGGGTGCACCATCCACACCTTCAATCTTTAAGGGCAAGCAGTACAGGGTATATCTCCCCTGCCCCACTTGAGACAAATTCAGCCCTTCAACGATGATCACCCCGGCTTGTAACAAAACCTGATGAGTGGGAGTAGTATCGGTATAAGTGGCAACAGAGAGATAGTCCACACCCACAAGCTTAACCCCGCGCTGGATCAATAAGGCGGCAGCTTCCGGATCAATGGCTACATAGCCCTCATCAAATTCGGAGTGCCCGTCCTGCCAGAGACCGGAGTTGCGGGTCTTAAACAGTACACGCTTCGTGCGTGGTGGGATGGAAGAATTTTCAATCACATCTTTGGTAATCAGGTCAACCCCATGATCGACATGGAGCACATACGCCCGTCCGGTCAGCATCCCCACATCTAAATTATCGACCGTTTTTCCACCGTCAATGAAGTGGTAAGGTGCATCCACATGCGTTCCAGTATGTACCCCCATATGGATCCGAGACACATTTGCCTGGCTGCCATCCGCGATTGAAGCCGTCTTGTAGAGTTCAACGGGTGGGTCTTCCGGCCAAACAACAAGATCAGGAGAGATGGTCAGTGTAATATCATAGGTTCGCATACTATCTTTCTCATCCTATTTAGGTCGTGAGATTACCTAAAGACAGTATATAGTAGGCCCTATAATTGTGCAAACGAGGAGGCAGGGCAATTTTATAGTTATCCTAATTTGAAGTGAAAATTATCCAAACAAATCTGGGACGGCCGCGAGATCCAATCTGGCTAGATTTGACATAAAAAAAGATCCAGCCGTCTACAAGAGATGCATCCTTATCAAGGGCGGCGTAAATCCTGCTGGGCAAGCTTGCCCCACTTGACCCCCTTGAGATAATCCAGATGGTTTGCCATCCTAGCAGGCAACAAACCGAACTGGCGTGAAACCGAATCAAGGTCACAGGTTCGGTCATTGGCCAGGTAATCCAGCCAGTAGACCGAGTGCGGGAATGATGGGTAAAGGTATTCCAAGGTCACTGCCACCATGCGCAGATACGATGGTCGAATCTCAACCAGGGAGCGATTCATACCGGTGATATTCATCACAGATTCAATCACTTCCTGNNCAGCCAGGTGAGTATTGTGGCCAAATCTTCAACCCACAGTGGTTGGGTTAGGGCTTTTCCAGGGCTTGGGATAAAGAAGATCAGCGGATAAACGGCCATCAGCTTGGCCAAAGCTGTAGTGAAGTGATCATGCGGCCCAAATACTAAACCGCTGCGTAAAATGGTATGCGTCATTCCGCTTCGGCGGAAAAACTCCTCAACAATCCCTTTAACCTTCATCACGGGGTAAGCAGAAGCTCGGTCGGCACCTAAATGGCTTAGGTAGATGACACGCTGCACTCCAGCTTCCTCTGCAACTTGAATCAAGGTTTTGGTGCCCTCGATTTCCACCTCGGTCAAATCTGCCTGAACCCCGCGCCATTCCGCGCCAACCAGATGGTAGATTGTATCTACCCCGGTCATCGCCGCACGCAGGCTGCGTTCATCGTTGATATTGCTCAGCGCTGCTTCAACAGGCAGACCTTTAGGCAAGCCGGGTGTCTGGCTAGAAGGTCGCAGCAAAACACGCACTTCCCGCCCATCATCCAGAAGATGCCGGACCAGAACCTGGCCAATAAAACCGGTCGCACCGGTTACCAGGATCATGGTCCCACCTCTGCCAATGCTGGAATGCTGCAAGCAAGCTTTTTCTTCATGTGCTGGATTATACCAAGTCTCCATCAGTTTTATCCTCTGGCATATTTTTTGCAACACAATAGCAAGGAGATAAAAATGAACAAAGTGCACCCAACCCCTACAAACAATAATCGGCTTGGATTTCATTATTTTCAGGATACTTATCATTACCGGGAAAGCGACCTGATTGCCTGGCTTCCCGAATTGGTAGCGCTAGGCGCAAAATGGTTGGTGTTAGATACACCAGCAGATCGGGCTATCCCCGAGGATTTCATCCGGCCGTTAATTTCTGCCGGGATCGAACCCATCCTCAATATGCACTTACCCCTCTCCGATCCGACTGCAGCAGAAGACCTCTCCATCCTCTTCAATGTTTATGCCGACTGGGGCATCCATTATATTTCGCTTTTCGATCGCCCCAATACTCTCCAGGCTTGGACTGAAGAGACCTGGGTACAGCAGCAATTGGTAGACCGATTCTTAGACATTTTTATTCCTTTGGCTGAAACAGTTTGTGCAGCCGGCATGTTCCCGATTTTCCCAGCCTTAGAACCCGGCGGTAACTTTTGGGATACAGCCTTCCTGCGCAGTGCGTTACAAGGAATTCAGGCCAGAAAGCATACCCGATTGCTCAGCCACCTGGTGCTTGGGGCTTATGCCTGGCCGAGGAACCTTAATCTAAACTGGGGTGCCGGGGGTCCAGAGCAGTGGCCTGGGGCACGCCCTTATGATACACCCAAGGATCAAGAAGATCAGCGTGGTTTTCGTATCTTCGATTGGTATACCTCNNTACAAACCTGATCTGTATGCCATCCACTAACCACGGTTATCCATCCTGGTACTCTCCGGATGGTGGCGTGCTGCCAATTGTTCAAAAGTTGAAGGATTGGCACAATAACCGGAAGCTGAAAATGGCTGATACGACCAAGCTGGAAGCGATCATCACCACCAAAATCGTAGAACCCCAGATCGAAAAACCAATCAAGCACTATTTACTGCTGCCGCGCTACGAGTGGGGTGTCGCCTCATGGTACCTGGAGGTCAGCCAACCATACATCCAAAAATATTCCCCCACCATCGGATTTTCAATGAAAGAAGCTTTTCTTGCAGAAAAAGTCACAGTAGTTGGTGGGATCCACGCTTATCCGGATCAATTGATCCCTGAATTAGAAAAAAATGGCAGCACCGTCGTTCAAATTTCAGGAAACGGTACAGATATTGCAACACAATTAACTATCAAGTGAGAGGTGAACTACCATGGCCGTAAATGCGAACACACAAATAGATAGCACACGTCAACCCGTATTGAAGGTTTTTGGCTTAGGTGGCGGCGGTGGAAATGCCGTCAACCGCATGATCGCACTCGGACTAAAAGGGGTAAAGTTCGTTGCTGCGAACACAGATCATCAGGACCTGGCATCCAACTTAGCCCCCATAAAAATCCAACTCGGCCCACGCAGCACTCGCGGTTTGGGTGCGGGTGGAAATCCCGAAATCGGCCGGATAGCTGCAGAAGAAAGCCACAAAGAAATTCGGGCTGCCCTGGAAGGTACTGATATGGTCTTCCTGACAGCCGGGATGGGGGGTGGCACGGGCACCGGTTCTATTGGTGTCGTCGGCCGAATTGCCAAAGAAATGGGAATTGTCACCATCGCAGTCGTTACCACCCCCTTCTCATTCGAGGTTGGCAGGCGACAGGCCAATGCCCGCGATGGATTGGCGGCATTACGCCCAAACACAGATACCTTGATCGCCATCCCGAATGATCGTTTGCTTTACAACGACCAATGGTCGCAAAATATTTCTCTAGAAACAGCCTTCCAGCTCGCTGACGATGTACTCCGCCAGGCAGTGATGGGAATATCCGAGCTGGTAACTGAACCCGGGATCATCAACGTCGATTTTTCTCATATCCGGGAAGTTATGCGTCGTGGCGGCGGAGCTTTAATGACCATTGGTCAAGCATCTGGGGAAGAAAAAGCCCTGAAGGCTATCAACCAGGCGCTTAATCATCCATTGCTTGAAACCATCAATCTGGAAAATGCGGCTGGGGTCATTGCCAATTTTACCGGTAGCCAGGATCTTTCCCTTTATGATATCGGAGAAGCTTTGGGGCACATTCAAAACATGGCCGGGAAAGATGTGGATGTTATTCTTGGCTTCAATAATGACAACCGTTTGGACGATAAAGTCCAGGTAATTTTGGTTGTGACCGGACTGGGTGCCCAAACATTGGAAGACATCCTGCCCGGTTCTGAACAAAGAATTTCAGATCCAGTGCCTGACACTCTGGAAGATTTCATGTTCGATGTCCCCGAACCGACCCCTGTAATTCAGGAAACGGCAGACGATGATATCCAACCTGTTACGCTATCCTTTAGCACAACCCCTGTAGATCATCGCGCAACCCAAAGCGATCTCGACATCCCCGCTTTCATGCGCCGCAAAAATCGCTATCATTCCCCCGCTACCGGGAGCTAGTGTTGCCGAGGTAATGTAATGGACCCGAAGTTGATCGCAAAAATCTCAAGAAGAGTTTACACCCAGTTTCCTGAACTGAAGGGCAGTAAACCCAAAATT
This sequence comes from Chloroflexota bacterium, assembly GCA_003486225.1. The sequence continues at coordinate 5,735 of DNGN01000331.1, read as the reverse complement.
AAACAATCGAAGCTTCTCGCTTCTCAGCAAACCAACTTTGTACTCACATATAACATCCTTTCAAAAGACATCCGTGGTCATACCATCCCGCGCCATGTTCGTGTGGTCGCCGACAGCACTGGGAAAATCCTCAAGATGTCCACCTCAAGATAAGGCAGGAGAAGATAATGATCAATACCATCAAGATGTTTAATCAAAACATTGAGCGGAAATTTTGGGAGATTGTCATTCCCTTGATGAGAAAAGAACCAAAAATTGTAGGAAAACTGGTTGCGATTGGTTACTATTTTATGGGCCGCATTCCAAAACAAAACTTTCTTGTTCAGTCAATTTTTTGGATCTGTATAGGATTATCCTTGGGATTGGGGATAGGCATTTTACTTCCCTGAACAAGCTTTGAGATAAATATCCCGTTGAATAATCAATTATTGACGTGATTGCATATTGAAGCATCACACCCAATCAACATCAAAATGGTGCCCTGGCACCATTTTTTTATCTTCATGCCTCATAATCAAGGTGCCGAAGTGGTTCTATTTACCCATTATAGAATTCGGTCATGACATGATAAAATAAAAACTAGGTTGTGTGGATAAATCAAATTTCCGCGACAACACATAATCTGAGGCGTAATAACACAAACTAGAGAAAACACAACCATAGGTAATAGACTTTAATGAAAGCGAAAGGTTGTTTCGGAATCTTATTTGGGTTGAGCATTGTTGTTGGTGTATCCATTGGTATGATGTTCAAGGATGCCATTTCAGCAACTGCAACTCTTACTCCTCCTCCAATTGAGGCAACTGAGTACCCCCAACTCAAGGATACAATCTTAATTCTGGGTGTGGACAGCTTAGAGTCGGAGAGACCCTTATTGGAAGGAGCCTGGCTGGTCACCCTTTGCAATAAGAATGATCACGATTCTGAAGCCCTACATTTTATTCTGATCACCCTTTACCCGGTTATCCCTGAAAATGTCACCTCCGTAGAGCAATCCTACTTGACCAAAGCACATGCAGCCATCCCTATCGACCCTAATAATATCTCTGGTCTCAAAGAAATCTCGCCATTATCGATTACAACAGAAACCTGGTCACATGTCATCATCCTGGATGAATTCGCGATGAACCTGATCATCTCTTTGACCAATCCGAATATCCAAAAGCCATACCCAACCCTCTCTCCAAACACTTTCATAAAATCCTGGGAAAATCCTATCAAGGCTTTTAGTCAGCATCGGGCGATCCTAATCACCTTGTGTGAAGAACCAGATACTTACGCCCAATTCAATACGATTCAAGAAATTGTCAGGCTGAATAACCGCCATCTAAAAACCAACCTGACGGATGATGGTTTGATCAATCTGTGGCAGTTGGTTAACTTCAGTGCAGGCAAAAAAATCTTTTGCGATCTATACCCCAAAACACAACCCTCAATGGGGAATTAACCACTCATGAATACCGCGGCAAATTTTTCCTACTCAGGTACCCCTTCGCAGCCGTCATTCTTCGATAAGTTACTGGCCATTTTTTTGGGGGGCGGCTTCCTTGCTGCTGCTCTTACATTGATCTTCTATATAGGCTTTGGGGTGATCTTTCTTGGCCGCATTTTCCCTGGCGTTACTGTTATGGGCGTTGACGTGGGAGGTCTGACCAAAACGGAGGCAGTTGCTTTACTTGAGACTCGCATCACGTACCCCAAACAAGGCTTGGTGGCTTTTGAAGATCAAGGAAAGGTTTGGACCTTCAAACCGCAAGAACTCGGTCTCTACCTGGACTATGCTGCAAGCGTCAACCAGGCATACCGGGTGGGTAGAACAGGTTGGCCATGGAATCGCCTTAGCGACCGTTTCCAAGTCTGGCAGAAAGGAAAAGCGCATCCGGCTAGCCTGATCCTGGATGAACGCCTCACAAGAGAACGCCTCAACCAAATTGCAGCCGAGATCAATCGGCCAGTAATCGAAGCCAACCTGCGTTTGGAAGGGGTACAGATCATTGCAGAACCAGGTCAGGTCGGTCGAATGCTGGATGTGGAAGCAGCAATATTAACCCTCAAAGATCCGCTGACCAGCCTGCTGAATGCCAGTATTCCTCTTATCGTACAGGAATACCAGCCGGTGATCATGGATGCCAGCAGCCAGGCAGATGCCGCCCGGGCTATCCTGAGCCAGCCATTGATATTGAGGGTTTCAAATTCCTCAGATGAAAAGCTTGGTCCTTGGGAATTCAGCCCGCAAACTCTGGCCAGTATGCTGGTTATTGAGAGGATTTCAGGAACAGATGGGGACAGTTTCCAGGTCCACCTGGATAATAACAAGCTGTTTAATATCATTTATCCGCTTGCTCCGAGCCTGAGTAAAGTACCCCAGAATGCACGCTTTATCTTCAATGACGACACCAGGCAGTTGGAGGTCATCAAGCCGGCAGTAGTAGGTCGGGAATTACTGGTGGAAGAAACTGTTCAATTCATCAACCAACAGCTTCAATCTGGCAACCATACCATTAATCTGGTCTTCGATTACAAAAACCCAGACGCACCTGACGATATGACGGCTGGAAACCTTGGAATTACGGAACTGGTATCATCCCAGACTACCTTTTTCTATGGGTCTGATGATGGGCGTATCCAGAATATCGTCACAGCAGCCAGCCAGTTCCATGGCATCCTAATCGCCCCTGGCGCTACATTTTCAATGGTGGAGAATATCGGAGATATTAGCCTCGATTCAGGGTATGCTGAGGCCTGGATTATTTATGGAGATAGGACGGTAAAAGGTGTTGGTGGAGGAGTATGCCAGGTATCAACCACCCTCTTCCGCACAGTTTTCTTCGGGGGCTACCCTATTGTAGAGCGATGGCCGCATGCCTATCGCGTGTATTATTATGAATTAGCGCAATCCGGGCAGGTGAACGAAGACCTTGCAGGACTGGACGCCACAGTCTATGCACCCGTGGTTGATTTTAAATTTACCAATGACTCGCAATACTGGTTATTGATGGAGACGTATGTAAATGTCGAGGCACGCAGCCTGACCTGGAAGTTCTACTCCACCGGAGATAACCGGCAGGTGGCATGGTCAACAACTGGTCTTACCAACACAAAAGATCCTCCATGGCCCATCTATGAAGAAAATGATGAGCTGGACAAAGGAAAAATAAAACAGGTAGACTGGGCTGTTAAAGGTGCTGAGGTCATTGTAGACCGAACCGTCACCCGAGATGGGCAGGTGATCCTCAACGACACTTTCAAAACAACCTACGAGCCCTGGGCTGCTGTTTGCCAATATGGCCCAGGCACAAAGGATTATCCACCAGAAGGTGATGACCGAGACCGCTACTCCTGCAAGGTCAAGAAACAATAAAGCTTTACCTCTGATTTCCAATTTATGTCCGCTAAATGATTTATGATCGATTTAAAAAAATCATAGAGTTGGGTATGTTAAGTTATAATTGCCAACAACCACAAACTTAGGAGCTATTAATGGTAAGTCAAGAACTCTTAGAGATCCTTCGCTGCCCCAATTGTGTGCAGGACCGAGACGGAATGCTGGAATTTTTTCAGAAAACCTGGTTGATCTGTCAGGACTGCAGCCGAAAATACCCGGTCAAACATGATATTCCTGTTATGCTGATAGACGAGGGTACTAAATGGATAGCGACTGGAAAAGAGTCTCTGCCTATCCCCCCGCCGGAAAATTAATCGTCCAGATGGAAACCCTAGATCAGTTGCTGGTCGATCTGACTAGTGGAAATGAACCGCAAGCTGAAGCATCTGCAGTTCAATTGGTTCANNTGGTGGGCAATCAGGGCTTTAAGCGAATTCAAGGAGCAGGATGCCAGCCCTATCTTCCTCCAGGCATTGGAGGACAGTAATCCTGAGATCCAGGCTTGCGCTGCACTGAGCCTGCAGAAAAATCCAAACGCTCAAGCCATTCCAAAGCTTATCCCCCTCCTGGGCAACTCCAACCAGCTGCTCTCGCGGTTAGCCGGTGGAGCGCTGATCTCCCTCGGATTCGAGGCCACCCAGCACCTCATACACCTGATCGAATCACCGGATGCCCAAACACCACACTCACGCCTCGAAGCTGTGCGCTGCCTGGCAGAGATTCAGGACCCGGCTTCGATACCAACACTTTTTAAAATTTTTCAAGATGGTTCCAGCATGATGCAATATTGGGCGGAGGAAGGACTCAACCGAATGGGAATCGGTATGGTCTTCTTCGACCCAAACTAAATTATCAACCTCTGTCTAAGAAAAACGCTTTTCTTTAACACACCCATTTGTAAAAAATAACACGAATATTAAAGACATGAAGGTAAAGCCTTGAATTTCAAGCTGCCGGACATTCTGCTAATTGGATATTTCGAATCGCGCCTCTTCATATCCTGTGTTTTTCAGATCCACCACCAATTGCCATCCTGCCAATTGGTCAGGGCTCAATCCGGCAAAGAATACTCTCCCCATCATTTCTTCGCGGTTCAAATTCAATGGAAAGAAAAGTGGGCCAAAGTCTTCCTCTGCCTGCTGATCCCCTTCTTGATTCGACATCGAAAGAGGATAAATGCGCTGCTCCTGGTTTTCCAAATAGATGTTTTCTTTTCCAATTTGGATCAGGGTATCCTCATGATTGACTACACGCAAAACTAATCCAATAACTGGTTCCCCTGCGTATGACGAACTTTGTACTTGTGGATATTCCCGGATAAGGCCGAGGTACTGGACATCGAATGCACCCAACCTCACAATTTCTTGCGTTTGTGCGATCGTGGTCTGGGTGGAACGAACAAATAAATGATCTTCAGCTACAAACGCCACCCCAACCCCCTCTGTCACGCCAAACCGCAAAACAGATCTACCTTGAGAAAATTGATCGTTTACCGCCACTGCGATCCGGCTGCCGGCAGCCCAAACTATAATCTCATCACCACTACAGTTTAATCGGAAGGTTTCAAAACCTCCCTCCCTGAAATTTACAGATTGGGATCCTTCTTTTAGAAGAGTTTGAATTCCCTCCTTAAACACACTTAAGGTCCAGGTCTGACTGGTTAAGCGCAATGCATAGCCGGAGTTCTCCTGCGGGTTCCAACGGCAAAACAAAGAAATCTGTCCCCCTTTACTTGGTAAAGCCAAATTGATTTTTCTGTCGGTATCTTCAAATTTTTGCTGGTTCTCCTGCCAAAGGTCTATATCCTCATTGAACTGTAAAAGCAAAGCTCTTTTCCCATCTCGCGTCAGGAATTCGTATTCCCACGGCAATTTATCAAGGTAATACCAATCGTTATCTCTCGTCAGCACCATCCCTTCGTCAAGGGTCAGGCTCTGACGTTCCTGCCAGATCTGTGGTTGGTTCCGTGGCGGCGGGGGTGGCGGGAGGGTGGCGAACATAGTTGGTTGAGGCGTTGACCTATCAGTGGGAGTCGATTCAAGCTCAAAACCTGGTTCTGGGGTAGCCGATGGCCATTCCTCTGGGTTCTCCGCTTGACCCCCACCAGCGCGATCATTTTGAAGGGTTGATAAGCCAGGTATTTCATCACCAGACAGACTACCCTCATCACCTTTCGAAGTGTGCCCTGCCCCCAATAATTGGGGAGCAGTCCACCAAATCAAGGCCAGCAGCAGAATGAGTATTGCCAACAACCAGACAATAGGGGATCGCTTCTTTTCAGAGTGAATAGGTGGGGGCTGGATCGCCTGGAATGCTTGAGGGTCATCCTGAACCCATTCCCGATCTTCCA
>DNGN01000225.1 GCA_003486225.1 Chloroflexota bacterium | reverse complement strand
GGGGTGCGAGGTGAGATGATCATGTCGGTGATGACCGATTTCCCAGAGCGCATTAAAGTTGGAACCGTGCTTTTTATGGGGGTTGAGCATTCCCCGGTGACCATCGGGAGCCTACGCCACCACAACCGCGGGCTGCTGGTTACATTGGAAGGGTATGACTCACGAGAAGCTGTGGCTTCGCTGCGTAATTATGAATTGTTTGTGCGCGCCGATGACCGCCCACCTTTGCCAGAGGGTGAGTATTACCTGCACCAGATCATTGGACTGAATGTGGTCAGCGATGAAGGCCAGAACCTGGGTGTGGTGGCGGAGTGGATTGAGACCGGGGCCAATGGGGTGTACATCGTGCGGGATGCTGATGGCAATGAAGTCCTGCTGCCGGATATTGACGAAGTAGTGCTCAAAATTGATCTTGAAAACCAACAGATGACTGTACACCTGCTGGAAGGACTGCTGGGCTAGGTTGACCAGATGATTTATCATATTACCCCGAAGGTGGACTGGGAAGCAGCCGCTGGCGCTGAGTATTACCGGGGAGATTCGCTTGAGACTGAAGGTTTTATCCACTGCTCGACAAGCCTACAGGTGGTGGATGTGGCCAATCACTGGTTCCCTGGTAGGCATGGTCTGCTGCTGCTAACGATCGACCCGCGAAGGTTATCCTCACAAGTGATATACGAAGACGGCGGAGATGGACGATTGTTCCCGCATGTGTATGGACCAATTGAGATTCGCGCAGTTATCGCGGTAGAGGATTTTTCACCCAGGCCGGATGGGCAGTTCGAATGGCCGCCCAACACTTAATTCAGGAAGTGATCCCAGGAAATTTGAGCCGATTATCCGATCAAGACTGGTAGGGGGAATCCAGGTCTTTATTAATAAAAGCACCACCACATTTTGTATAATAGATAAAACGGAGGTGCGTGGTGTTTGAACTACCTGAGTTTGTGATCTTATCCAATCAGATCAACGCCACAATCATTGGTAAATCGATTCTTTGCGGTGAGCTGGGGAACAGCCCGCATAAATTCCTCTGGTATAACAGGACTCATGAAGAATTCAAGGCACTGACCAGTGGGAAAGTGATTGGCAAAGCTTGGTCAATGGGGAAATGGCTTTTCATTCCTCTGGAGCCAGGATATGTCATGGTTTTGGGTGAATGTGGGGGAAAAGTGCTTTATCACCCGCCAGGATCAGAACTGCCACTGAAGTTTCATCTTTCCCTGACGTTTGAAGATGGATCCGCTCTGACTGCCATGACCCGCATGTGGGGGGCGATGGAGCTATACCAGAAAGGGGAAGAGTTGACACGGGAATATATCAGAGGAATGAGGACCACACCGGATGCCCGTGCCTTTACAGCTGAATATTTTAACGCTTTGCTTGCTGAGCTTGGAGGAGATAGGAAGCGAAGTGCAAAGGCGCTCTTGACCCAGGATCAGCTAATTCCGGGACTGGGAAATGCCATCGCGCAGGATATCCTGTTTCGGGCCCACCTTGATCCCAGGCATCCGATAGCTGATCTGGAACTGAACCAGAGCCAAAGATTGTATGAAGCGATCGTAAACACCGTTCAGGATGTGATCGAGAAGGGCGGCCGTTACGATGAGTTTGACCTGTTCGGCGCTCGAGGGGGGTATGCTCGCCTGATGGACAGAAAGGCGGTTGGAAAACCCTGTCCCAGGTGCGGTGGAATTGTGGAGAAAACCCAATATCTCGGTGGAGCATGTTATTTCTGTCCTTACTGCCAGGTCTGATGAGGGGCAGTTTTTAAAGGGTGCGTGATGAATACCAGGATTGCTCATAGACAAAGGATTGCCGGTTTGGTTTTTATGCTGTTCTATCTGGCTTTGATGTTTGCACTCCATTTTTCAGCGGCTGGGACAGGTCAGCTTCCTTTTTCCTGGATTGCGCTGGGTTCGTTCGCAGTGATCAGCATCATCAACGTGTTTCTTGCTGAGCCCGAGTTGATCTCTGAACGTTTACAGTTTGGAGGTAAAAGGGTTAACCAAAAAGATCAACTTTTAGCGTCTGGTTCCTTTTTGTTCCTTTTGCCGATCCCATTGATGGTTGCCGGGCTGGATTGCGGACGGTATCTTTGGACCCAAAATTATCCGGTCACTTTGCAGATTTCAGGGGTCCTCTTTTACAATTTAGGGAATTTACTCTTCAGATGGGCCATGCACAGCAATCGATATTTTTCCACCTTTGTCAGGATCCAGGAGGATCGGGGCCATCAAGTAGAATCCGGCGGGCCTTACCAATACATCCGTCACCCCGGATATGCTGGAGGGATCCTGTCAGCACTCACATTACCACTGGCCCTGGGCTCACTCTATGCCTTGGCTCCAGCTTTCGTCGGATGTGTTGGCTTAATTCTCAGGACAAACTTGGAGGACAACCAGCTCAAAAGCGAGCTCGCAGGCTATCTTGATTATGCCGGTAAAGTCCGATTTCGCCTGCTGCCGGGGATCTGGTAGCCATGAAATTTGGATTTTCTGCGAGCAAATGGGATCCTTTTTTGGCTAAAATTCCGCTTTTTGCTTGACATCTCTAAATCCGCTGTGGTATTCTCTAGCCCATTTAGGAGTACTCCTGCTTCATTTAATGGTTTATGATTGAATGAGGTTCCGGATGCAGGCAGGGAGAAAAGCCTCTATTCATAAGTTGGGTGCGACATTCTATTGAGGAGCCAGGTGTGGATGAAAGAATTTTCTGGGTAGGGCTGAACCTGGTCAAAGGGATCGGGGCGGCGCGGTTTCAGGCTTTGATCGCGCAGTTCGGCAGCCCACAAGCTGCCTGGGAAGCACCTGCTCATCAGCTGCGCAGCAGTGAACTGCCAGCCCCGGTGATAGATGCATTGCTGGATGTTCGCGCGGCTGTGGACCTTGAACAAATTTGGGCGCAGATCCAGTCCAAGGGCATAAACCTGGTCACCCTGCAAGATGAGAATTACCCAGCTCGTTTGCGGCAGATCGATCAGCCGCCGCCGGTGCTTTACACGCTTGGAGAACTCAACGTCCAGGATGAATGGGCTGTCGCCATTGTGGGTACCCGCAGGCAGACCCATTACGGGCGTCAGGCAGCCGAGGAGCTAGCTGCCTTTCTGGCCCAAAATGGTGTCACGGTAGTCAGTGGCCTGGCGCGTGGCATTGATTCAACCGCTCACCGGGCGGCATTGGATGCCGGCGGCCGCACAATCGCGGTGCTGGGCAGCGGAGTGGACCAGATCTATCCTGCTGAGAACCGCGGCCTGGCACTTGAAATGGCAGAACGGGGTGCAGTGCTCAGCGATTATGCGCTGGGCACACCCCCAGAAGCAAGCAATTTTCCACCCAGGAACCGCATCATCGCTGGTTTGTCGATTGCGGTTGTGGTGGTCGAAGCGGGGGAGCGCTCGGGGGCCCGCATCACGGCAAATTTTGCCCTCGAGCAGGGGCGGGAGG
>DNGN01000127.1 GCA_003486225.1 Chloroflexota bacterium | reverse complement strand
TCTCTCAACGATGTGGTTGAGAGACGGTCCAGCAATCTGTTTGTGCTGACCAGCGGTGCTGTCCCGCCAAACCCTGCAGAACTGCTGGGTTCCAAGATGATGGACCGCATCCTGACCGGACTCTCCGGCATGAGTGATGTGGTGATCTTAGATAGCCCGCCGCTGGTGGTGACAGATCCCCTGGTACTTTCCACCAAAGTGGATGGCGTGATCATTGTGATCAATCCAGGTAAAACGAAAAAGGATGCCCTGAAAGCGACCATGGAACAATTTGAACGCTCGGAAGCGCGCATCCTTGGCCTGGTGGTCAACCAGATAGGAAAGAACGCATCCTATTACTATGAATACTACTATTCGCATGAATATTATCAAGTGGACGAACAGAAAGCATAACAGGAATTTTTGATCCATGGCTGGTGTCTTATTTGTCTGTACCGGGAATATGTGCCGCTCGCCGCTGGCAGAAGCCAAGTTTAAGGCGATGATGCAGGAGTACGGCCTCGCTGGCTGGCGGGTTGCAAGCGGCGGTACTTGGATTCCCAATAAGCTTAAGAGTGACGAGCGGACCCTTGTCTGGGCAGAAGCCGAAGGTTTGGATCTCAGCGAACACGTTACCCAGAGAATTACTGGAAAACTGCTGGCGGAGTATGATCTGATTGTGGTGATGACCAATGGCCATCGAGAGGCCATTTTGACCAATTACCCGGGCATGAATGGCAATGTTGTCGGGTTGAGTGAACTCAGCGGCCCTTTTTATGATATTCCAGACCCTGTATCCCTTCCCGATGAAGAGTTTGAGGAAATTGCGAGAGAAGTTGTGACTTTGGTAGAAAAAGGGTTTAATGAAATAATCCTAAAATTGATCCATAAATCAGGCGTTTTATTGAAACAGGAGGAATAAACATGGAAGCCCCATCAATTGAAGATCCCAAACCCCAGGAAAAAAAATCTAATTGGAAAACCATTGGACTGATTTTGCTGATTGTGCTGCTGCTTGTGGCTTGTGGGGTGCTGACGAAATTTGTTCTCTATCCCCTTGCAGAACCATTATTCATCCAAACAGCAACCGAAACACCGCTGCCGACGAGTGCCGGGCAGGAAGCGGTAGAGCCAACCTCGGTCCCTGCCCCGACTGAAAAAGCCTCTGCATGTAAGCAGACAGGAACCATGGGCTTGCTGGTTTTAGGCGTGGATGCTCCTTATACTGATGAACCCAAAGGGGCGGATGCTATCCGGCTGGTAAAACTGGACTTCAAATCGTCTGAGGTGACCGTTGTGGCACTGCCAAGAGATTTATGGGTTTCGACTGCCGCACTAANNCTATTCCCGGCTGGACTGCATCAGCTGAATGGTGAGCAGGCCCTGGAATATTCCTCGAATATGTTGATTGATACAGAATGGGATCGATTTGACCGGCAAGAGCTGGTGCTAAAAGCAATCTATGATAAAGTCACCAGACCGCAAATCTTGCTGAGCCTCCCGGAACTGATCTCAGAATTTAGTAAAACGGTTACAACCGATCTGAGTGTGCTGGAACTGACGGATCTTTCCTGCTTGTTTGATGAGGTCGGTATGGAAGATATTCAATATGTTGAGGTCGATCAGACCATGGTCACCAAGCAGGCTGAGAGTGATATCCTGCAGCCAAATTATGCACAGATTGCTGCCATGTTGAGCGATATTTTCGATTGATTTGCGTACAGATCACGCTGACTAGAACAAAAAAAGGAACCCTCGCCTCTGAGGGTTCCTTTTTTTGCTGCGTGTATTCGCTTAGGGGCCTTGGAATTCCTGCACAAATTCGCGTATCGCGAGGTAATCGGGAATCAAGCGTTCCTGTTCATACGCATCGATCTCGTGCAGGTAAAAATCTGGGCTGAGTTCTTGGCTCTTAATCGTGCTTATTTTTTCAGCCAGGCAGATGAAACGGCTGATTTCTTCACTGGTCAGGTCTGTTTTTACCGCTTTTAGCAGGTGCGAGAGCAGGCTTGGAATTTTGGGCAGAACCTCCGGAGAGAAGGCTTTTTGCTGAATGGCAAACAACACCTGGGTTTGCCTTTGCCTGCGGCTGGCATCTGAGGTATCTTCTCCGGCCTGGTCTCGCAGGCGAGCGTAATCCAATGCTTGCCAGCCGTTCAGGTGCCTTTGGCCGGCAGAATAATAGCCAGCATCTTTAGGAATCTCAAGGTCTATGCCGCCGATGGATTCAACCCCCAGCACAAATGACCAAAAGTTAAGCGTGACATAATGATCGACCTGGAAGCCGAAATTGCTATTTAAGGTCTGGGCGACCAGGCTGGCTCCACCACCAGGGATCTTGTATTCGTTGCCATAGGCATAGATCTTTTTGAGCCTTTCCTGATAAATTCCTTGAGAATGTAAGGGCGGCACAGCAACCATCAGGTCTCTTGGAATGACCAGCATTGAAATTGAGGCGTCACGGAAGTCCACTTTAACCATCCGGATGGCATCTGCAAAGCCAACCTGATAATCTTCGGGGCTGACTTGTTCGTTGTTGTCGATCTCGTAATCTTTGGCAATGAAGAGGAAATACACCACGGCCTGGTCGGAATCACACAGCGGGATGGGGGTTGGCGTGGGAGGCAGGGCTGTATTGGTGATGATCAGATTGGCGCTATGCTCCGTAGGTTTTGAGGGTGGAATGGTGGCCAGGGTAATGGTCGGGTATGGGTTGTTGGGATTGGACATGACCAGTTCTTCCCCAAAAAGATGGGCGTTCTGGAATACAAAAAACCCAACCAGAATCAGGACAAGCAGTGCGATTGCGATATACAAGAAAAGATAGGGAGACGCAGATCTCCCTATCTTTTGTTCATTATTTTCGCTCATTTATTGGTAGTATTTGCCTATTTACAATCCTGAGGGCAGGTTTGTTTGTCTTCGCCATCGTAAATGTCGCAAACTTTATCACCACAGTTGGATGCGAGGCCTTTATTGATGATGATGTTGGGAGAGCCTCCTNNTGAAAATGAATTCGAAGCGCTCTCCAGCGAAGAGACTTTCCTGTTGAACACCAAGTTTGTCCACATAATGAACCAGCAGTTCCCCGGTAAGGTCGTCCACCTGGAGATGGACAGGTTTCAGCCCTTCGAATTTTTCGCAGTTGCTGCAATCATCTTCTACGCACAGGGCTCCACAAGCGTCAGAGAAATTCGCTTCAATCGCTTCCTCAAGATCATCTGGAAGTAAGTCGTTGAAAAGTTCGAATTCGACGATAGAAACTCCAGAGAAAGCTTTTTTACCAGACTCTTCAATCTGCTGGATAACAGCCGTGGGCGTGATGATCCTGAAATCAAATACTTGGCTTTCTTTCTTTGAATACTTGACGTTGAAATAGACTTCGCCAACGATTTGCTCAATGTGGATTTGAACCGTTCCATCCTCAGCAACGCGGTATTTCAGGATGCGGATCTGGGTGTTTGACGAGAGCACCAAATCCACTTCGTCACTGAATTTGAGGCTGGCTGCCCCATCCGCACCAGTCCGGATGGTATCGCCCTCGACCAGGTATTCTTTTTTATTGTCCAGGGGGACGAACTCGCAGTTTTCAGGGATTGGGCACTCCGCGCAATAGAAGACATCACCATCTGTCACCTTGAGTTTGGCTTCCAGCGGTGGTTCATCCTGGGCCAGAACAGCGATCTTGAGCGCATCATCTTCTGTGCCAAGCGAAATAGCCCCCTTATTTGCTGCAACGAGAGGGGCGGCTTGGTCAGCTACAGAGGCCTGAATTGGTTTGGCACTCTCAGAGGCAGGCGTAAGGAGTTTGGATCCAGCCGCTGTGCCAGCCACTATGAATAAGAGGATCAGCAAGCCTAAGAATATGGGAAGAAATTTTTTCATCGAGAACCTCCTCGTTTTGATGAATCAATATTCTATATGTAATCACTAATGGCAGTCGTTTATGTTTAAGTTTTAAGATTTCCGCCTTGAATAATTACGACTTAGGTTAATTCTAACGGACTTTGAGGTCAATTGCAAGCTTCATTAATACAGAATCGAGTCCAATGACAGCTTTCTGGCTGTATTACAAATTGAATTAAAGCTCTTGCTGATGGTTGCATACAGTATCATCAGCATTTTGCGATATTGTTCTATCGGCATCCCGTGCGGGTCAGGAATATCGTAAGTCGGACCATTGAATTCTGTCAGCAAGTAGCTTTTATAATTTGCTTCCGGGAATTCATAATTGATGGCTTCCTTTTGTCCTTTTTCCATCACGATGATCAGGGCATACTTTTGCAGCAGGGTTGGATCTATTTGGGTGGGTTTGTGTTCGCCCAGATTGACCTGAAGTTCTGCCGCAATGGTGACCAGGTTCGGCTCAATGGGCAGATGTGGATAAACCCAGGTTCCTGCGCTGCCGATCTTCCATTTATCAAGCTGAAAGCCTTTTTCAGCCAATATTTTTTGGAAGACTGCGCTGGCAAAAGGAGATCGGATCTGGTTGGCGGTACATACGAATAAGACAGAGGGCACGACTACTCTTCCTGATGTTTTATGGTGCTGGAACGATAAGCCATCGTCCAGCGGGGATGGTGTCGGAGCTTCCTAGCTCGTTCAAATCGATCAAAATTTCAACGCTTGTGGAATAACCTTTGGCAATCGCGGCAAGAGAGGATTCCTGCTGGATGAGGACAGCCGCCAGCGGGATGATATCGCGATCTTCTATAGCCCCTGGTTTAATGATGAGGATCTGGTTTTTCTGGATCGGTATCCCTTCAACCAGCGAGTTGGTTGCCGAGATGATGCTGGCATCGGTTTGATACAGGTTGGCCAGGTAGTGCAGGCTTTCACCTGATTTGACCTGGTGGAGGATATATTGCTGGCTGACACCAATTGGCGTTTCGAATCCCGGGCCAGCGGTGGGGGTAATCCGGGAGGATGATTCAGCGGTAGGTTGACGTGTGGCCTGTTTCTGTTGCGGAGGTAACAAAAAAAGCAGGTTGATCTGGTTGGGGGTTAGCGAAATGGCGGGTTCGCTGGATAAGTGAATGGTTGCATTGTACCCCTGCCAGGCAGGTGGGGAGGTCTCTTTAAAAAGCCATGACGGGTTGAGTGCAAACAGGGTCAGCAGGCCAGCAAGTATCACCAGGCCGGGGAGGACGAGCCAGCGCTTGCGCACCCTGGGAATAATGACATGATTTTGCTCTTCTCCCAAAATCTCAGGTGGCAGGTGTTTTGTTTTTTCTTGTTTGAACACAACGCAGTCGCCGTGATTTTTGGTCAGGCAAAACTCCTCCTGATGTTCCAGGGTGATGGGTTCAGGTTTTTTGATGTGGTGGCAAAAGTTTTGCTGGTGAGGAAAATAAAAACAAACTGAAGGGTCTCTGGTTAACCCAAGAGCATCACAAGTCAGTTCATTTTTTTTATCGGAGCCCCGCATGTTCATGATATTCTTTATTTGAGTTTAATTAGTTTCGTTTACCGAAGCAGCGAAACGAAAGCACGATGTGATCCATGCTTCTATCCGCTTTAGTTTAAAGACCTGGCTTCCTCTTCATCGGGTGCATAGTACTCTTGTTGGTAGTAGCTGGCGTAGTAATATGCATTTTGTCTTGTAATGTTGTTCAGCGCGATGCCGAGGATCCGAGCTTGCGCCCGCTCCAATTGATCGATTGAAGCGCGCACAGAGGATATACGGGTGACTCCTGGCTGAATCACCAGCAGCACCCCATCCACCTTGGTGGCGAGGATCACAGGGTCTGTAACCACCAGGGGCGGCGAGTCAATGATGATGTAGTCTGAAATTAATTCCAATTGCTGCAGCAAAGCACTCATCTGTTCTGTGCCCAACAACTCTGCCGGATTTGGTGGCAGCTTTCCGCTGGGAATAGCGATCAACCGGCGTGAAGGATCCACGTAATTGAAAGTGCTTTCCAGACTGACCTCGCCCCTGAAATATTCACTCAGCCCTACCCGGTTTGAGAACTTATAGAAACGATGAATAAATGGCCGGCGCAAATCAGCATCCAGCAGCACAACTTTTTTACCGCCCTGCACCAAGATCGAGGCCAGGTTCACCGCCGTGGTGGATTTTCCTTCCTGGGGACTTGCACTGGTGATCATGATGGTCTTGGTCTGATTTGCGATGCCTGCAAATTCAATATTGGTCCTGAGAGAGCGGTATGCCTCCGCAGCTGGCGATCGAGGGTTTTCTTGAACATAAACATTACTTTGATTCTTACCGTTTAGTTTCGATTGATTCAAAGAGGGCAGATAGCCAATGATGGGGATGGAACTGAATCTGCTGAGCTCATCGGGCGATTTGACCGTGTCATCCAGGTATTCAATCAAAAAGACCAGCCCACTTGCCAGCATCAGACCGGCAACGCTGCCCAGCAAGGTGTTGGTGACAGGTTTTGGGCGAATGGGTTGCATTTTTGGGGTGGCTGGCTCTACGCTTACGACCGTGGTGGTGTTTTCCATGCGTGAGAGTCTGACGGCTTCATAATCACTTAATAAGTTGGCATATATTTGTTGATAAAGGGCTAAGGTGCTCTGGTATTGGTTGGACCCTGCACCGCTGGTCAGGATCGGGTTTCCGCTCGAATCAGATGACAGCAGGTTGAAATAAAGTTCTTGGTAGAGGTTGAGCATGCCTTGTTTTTGCTGCAGGTCTAACCTGTTTTCCTGGATCTGGGATAAGGTCTCTGGAGCCAATGTTGGGGTTGGTTGGTAAGGCCTGGTTTCTTCACGGGTTTCCAGGGCNNCCTTCAACATTTGCCATTTGGGTTTGCAGATTTTCTTCTGAAACATTTGTGATTTCGGCCTGTAAAGAAGTAATTTGGTTTTGGACCACTTCTATCTGAGAGTGCAAACTTTCTTCCGAAGCCGAAAACCGGCTGGCCTGCAAGTCTTCGTTTTGCTGTACCAGTACCTCGATCAGCATATTGGCTATATTGGCCGCTCTGTTTGGGTCAGTATCTTCTACACTGACAGATAAGATATTGGTATCTCGAACCTGCTGTACGGAAACCATGTCACTGGTTACTTGTGTGTTGAGCTTTTCGCTGGCCTTGTTCAGAACAGGCGAGGTCATGAGCAATTCGGAATAAGTAAGAACCATTTGATATCCACTGATGTAGCCAAAATCGGAAAGCTGGTCGCGAGAAGGTTGTGAGACCAACACTTTTGCAGTTGATCGGTAGATGGGTTCCTGGTAGTTGCTGAATAAATACGCAGCAAATCCCCCTAAGATTGCGCCGAGCAGGATCAGCCAGGTCCATTTTCGAATGATGTGAAGGTATTGTTTTAAGTCCATGTTTCCCTCAAATGTAAATAACTAAATGAGCGCTTGTGCCAAACCATCCACAACATCGTTGATCTGTTCTGTGGTCAGCTTGGGATAAAGAGGCAGGGTCAGTTCTCTTGCTGCAATATTCTCTGTGATCGGCAAAGAGTTGATCTCTTGATGGTTTGAGTGATAACTATCAAAGCGATAGATGGGTGGGTAATGGATGCTGGTTTGAATTTGGTTCTTTTTAAGATGTTCGATCACGAGGTTTCGATCAAACTCCTGCGGCAGGAGTACGGGCATGATATGTGCAGAAGTGGTCCCGGGATGGCTGCTAAATGGCACATGAACCGCTGGGCATTTTTCAGCCAGGCGGGCATGATAGTGGCGGGTGAGAGATCGGCGTAGCTGGTTGTTGCGCTCCAGTTTTGCAAGCTGAGAGATCCCCAGCGCGGCCCGAATTTCATCCAGGCGGTAATTGTAGCCAAGATCTACGACATCATAGCTGGAAGCATGCCCTTTATGCCGGTCCCAGGTGAGGGTGGTCATGCCGTGCGAACGCAGCCGCTTGGCGCGTTCGGCGATTTCTGGATCTCGGGTAACCAGCATACCGCCCTCGCCCGTGACCAGATTCTTATTGGAAAAAAAGCTAAAGCAGCCGATATCCCCGACGGTACCCATATACGTACCGTTAAGCTGGGTACCAACCGCGTGGGCGGCATCTTCGATGATGGCCAGATTGAATTTGCCAGCAATTTTCTGGATCTCCGGCATGTTGCAGGGGTAACCCGCATAATGCATGACAATGATGGCTTTGGTTCTCTCGGTGATGAGGGATGCGATGGATGCTGGCGCAATCGTGAGATCATCCTGGCTGCAAATATCTGCAAAGACAGGGGTTGCACCGGTGTATCGGACCGCATTGGCGGTGGCAACGAATGTGAGGGCCGGTAGAATGACCTCATCTCCAGGGCCAAGACCTAAAGCAATACAGGCGAGATGCAAGGCGGCGGTGCAGGAAGATAAAGCGACGGCAAAAGGAATATCGTTCCAGGCAGCAAATTTGGCTTCAAATTCCTGGGTGGCTGAGCCCATGGTCAGCCAGCCGGACTGTAAAATTTTTACAACCGACTCAATTTCCTGCTGATCGAAGGACAAGTCCGATAATGGTATTTTCCAATCGGTCATGAATTTTCCCCAGGCAGAAAAACATGGCGCATATTTTCAAAATCAAGCATGGCCTGTTCATAATCTTCTTTTCTGCCTAAATCTCTCCAGTAGCCAGCAAAGGGATACCCCAGGACCTTTTCTCCATGCTCAATCAATTTAAGCACCAGATCCGGGAAGTCCAAATATTGGTTGGTCGGGATATATTGCAGCACGCGCGGTTCAAAGGCATACAAGCCCATGCTCACCGGGTAGACATACGTGGGCTTTTCGAGATACCCGATCACCTCGCTTCCACCGTTCAGCTTTATCACCCCAAGATCGATATTGACTTCTTTGTTATACATGGCAATTGTGGCGGCGGCCCCGGATTTTTGATGCGCATCAATGAAAGCGGCAAGATCCAGATCGCTCAGGACATCCCCATTGGTAACCAGGAAAGTTCTATTCAACCCATCAATGAGTGATAAAGGGCCTGCGGTTCCCAGCGGCCGGTCTTCAAAACTGTAGCGGATTTTCACACCCAGCTTGGCGCCGTCCTCAAAATAGGATTGGATCAGGCTGGCAAGATGCCCGACCGTCAGCACAACCTCATGGATGCCTGCCATCTTGATCTGGTGGATCAAAATCTCCAGGATGGGCATATCACCGATTGGCATTAACGGCTTCGGAAGTATGTGGGTATAAGGGGCCAGGCGTGTACCTTTTCCTCCTGCCAAGACCACTGCTTTCATGGTTACTCCTCCTCCTTGCTATCTCCCATTCTATCTTAAACTTGATACTTGTTTGGCTGAAAGCGATGAATATTTTCGCTGATCCAATCAATGGTGATCTGCAACCCTTCTCTTAAAGATACCAATGGCTGCCACCCGAGCATTCTTTTGGCTTTGGCGTTGTCTGAAACCAGGCGCAGGACTTCTGATTTCTCGGGTCTTAATCGTTCAGGATCCACCACAATGCGCACAGGACGCCCAACCAGGGCGATAACCTCTTCTGCCAAATCCCCGATCCGAATATCTTCCCCGTAGCCGAGATTAATGGTTTCTCCCAGCACATTATCGGCTGTGGCAGCGGCCAGGAATCCTTTGACGGTATCATCGACAAAGGTAAGGTCGCGCCGGGTATCCAGATTGCCCAGCTGGATGATATCCCGGGTNNTCAGCGCCGATCTTGCTGGCGGAATAGGGCGATTGGCCCTGAAGCGGGTGGTTCTCATCAATCGGAACACGCAGCGCTGAGCCGTAGACCTCGCTGGTGGAAGTATGGATGACGCGCTGCACATTTTCGAACCGGGCAGCCGAGAGAACATTCATGGTGCCCAGGATGTTGGTCTCAATCACTTCCTGGGGATGGAGGTAGGAATAGGGAATAGCGATCAGCGCACCGAGGTGGAACACCAGGGAAGTGCCTGTAACCGCCTGCCTGACTGCCAGGGAATCTCTCAGGTCTCCCTGGATGATCTCAATTTCTGAAAGGATTTCAGGGGGTGCCAGGGCCAACAAGCCCGGGTCGTTGCGGGAATTATAGCGAACAAAGGCTCTTACATTGGCCCCAAGCAGAACCAGTTTCTCAAGCAAATGGCTGGCGATGAACCCCCCTGCGCCGGTGAGAAGAACTTTTTTGCCTTCCCAGAAGGCAGCTTCATGGTTATTCACGCGGGTCTTCTTCCTTGATTTGAGCGATCAATTCATGCAGTAGGGCAATGTTCTGGTAGCTTTTTTCGGTCTCAGACAGCTCTAAATTGGTTTGTAACTCTTCTAAAACAGCGGTCATCCTGGCTTTCTTGGTGGGTGACAGCACCGGCATGGTTTCTCCAATTGTCTGGCCTGGGTTCTGTGCAGCAGTACTATATGCCTGGCGGTCGTTCTGGCTGGAATTTCCATTCTGGTTCAGGGCATCGGAGAGGTGGCCGATGATATTTGGAAACATGACCACCTGNNTCGAGATCTTCCACGCCGCCAAGAACTTCTATGCCCCTGTAGCGGGTGCCTTGTTTCTGAAAATCGTCATCCAGGTAGCCAACCACATTGTATTCCAGGCCTTCCTTGCTGTTTGATAGCATCCAGGCGGCAAAGGAACCCGCATCCCCGGAGCCGATGATCAGAACCCGCTCGCGGTACACCACTTTATCTTTGCGCATCCTGAGCCATCGGCTGGCGAATCCTGTAAATAATCGAGATCGATACCTGGCAACCACTATGCCAGAAAAAGCCAGCAGGGCGCCTGTGACAATCAATTCGGCGGGATATTTGTGGTAGAAATGATTCAACAACAGCCAAAGAAGGGTGGCTGCCAGGGAGGAAGCGAATAATTCCAAAATGTCCGTTGGAGATGCCTTGGACCATTGAATTTTTTGTACACCGAGAAGCGAACCCAAGAGGGTAAAGAGAACAGAAAATTCGACAGCCTCCACAAACCCGCGCCATAACCCCATGTGAATAGGCGCAATAGCCCGCCAAATNNACCAAGCCCCCATAGAGTAACCTTTCGGGAGGGGTGGGCTTTGATGTCCGCGGGATCAGCACCAGGAAGGTCCAGAGCAGCACGTCAAAATCAACCCACAGAGAACGGTATCGGACATACAACTGGTCCAAGCGCAGCTTGTTGGGTTGGATGGCCCCCAGGTAGGTTTCCATGAGAAAATCGGAGGAGAGCATGGTTTCTTCATCCCGGAAAAGAACTGAAGCAGGGCTGGTAATTCCAGGGCGAATAGAAAGGATTTCCCTTCTCAATTCCTGCGGCCAGGTTTTAGCAATTTCGGGGTCCTCTGGGCGCGGGCCAACCAGACTCATGTCTCCTGTCAGGACATTCCACAATTGAGGGAGCTCATTGAGTTTGGTCTCTCTCAACCAGCTGCCAACCTTTGTGACCCGAGAATCATTCTCTCCGGTGATCCTGGGCCCTTGATAACTTGCCGAATTTTCATACATGGTTCGGAACTTAAGAATCTTAAAGGGCACCCCATCCTTTCCAACCCGCGGACCTCTATAGAAAACGGGCCCCGGAGAATCTCGTTTGATTTTGATGGCAATGAATACAAATAAAGGAGATAAGAAGATCAAACCAACAGAGGCGATAAAAATATCTCTGGCTCTGAACAGTAAGTTGAACAAAGGCGGTTTCTTCATATCTGGAACAAACGATACTACATTTTTTGTATCAGTGTAATATTTTTCCTGAATGTTCATTGGTTTCAAACCCTCCCCTTTGTGGGATTGAAAATGCGATGATGATAATTGATATTAACTGCTCCGCACTCCCGACATCTCTATCCTGTTCGGAAGTGCTTGCTCAGGTTACCTGCGTCTTAGATCGGATGCCGATCAAGCAGCTGATTGCCTTTTTGTTTGTATCTGCCCATAGTCCATTTTTATAGGCAGCTTGCGGTGACTCACGAGATCCAGGAGGACTTTCACGCGGGTGTGATCGTCCAGCATGCAATCAAAAATGCCTTCGTAACCCTTGAAAGGTCCATCCGTAACCATAATTGGAGTGCCATGCTTGGTATGTTTTCTTTGTCGTTGCCCTTGGATATGAATATTGCCGATATTTTTTTTCATGCCGTCAATAATGTTGTTGGGTACTATGGCGGGGGTCCCATCAAAGCAGACCAGACCTTGTGCGTGCGGCATCCATTTGAATGTATTTATGCCAACTTCAAGCAGATCGCAGTGGATGAAGATGTAAGAGGAAAAATAGGGCCGTTCCTTGGCAGAGCGGGGATTAACAGGGGTTACTTTTATGCGCGGGAAATAACAGTCGATCTGACGGGCTTTTAGGTGTGCAAACAAAGCAAACTCATTGTGTGGTTTACTCCGTAGTACATACCAAGCTCTGCTCACCTGAATGTTACCTCCTCTTTAAGTGTTGCTGCCAATAAGTTGTGCGATGCGCCACAGTGAAGTGTAACGTCTCTCCGTTTTTTGTTCCAATGTTAGATGCACATTATGTACCATACTGCTCCAGGAGACCTATGATTAAGACGTGAATAGAACTCCCTAATGAAATATGGTCTTTGCCTGGGTTGGGGGACGGATATAAAACCCTGATTATTGCAAAAAGGATCTATTTTTCAAAAACTGTGTCCCTTATTATAGCATTTGAAATTGACAAAGGCTAGTAGTAAATGGGGTTTCGTTAAAAACATGGGTAGGTTAATCAAGATGTAAAGCTGATTGCACGATTTTTTTATAATTCAAAATTGAAGGAAAGCTGCTTGTAGGGCCTAAAATCCTGGCCTTGGAGATTACCTATTTCTTTTTATACGTGGCTTCAAATTCGTGATGTGGGGGAACGGTTTCCCGGACCACATACAGGAAATAATAGATCCCGGTCGGGCCCATGAATTTAAAATCTCGTTTTATTGCATTTAAGGTGTCATCAAAACTGCCGTGCGAGCGCAGGTATTCCCTGAAGGAGCCAAACTCTTTTTCCAGATCGAGCATTTTCTGGGCATTGCTTACGATGGCTGCCAGCTTGCGGCGGTTGCGGATCAGGCGCGTGTCCTGTGCCAGCTGCTCCAACTCCGGCTCGACCAGGTCGGCAAT
>DNGN01000194.1 GCA_003486225.1 Chloroflexota bacterium | reverse complement strand
AAGCTGACCGTGATCACCCGCAAGGCTTACGGCGGGGCTTACGACGTGATGAGCAGCAAGCATATCCGGGCCGATTTCAATGTGGCCTGGCCGGGGGCAGAGATTGCTGTTATGGGGCCGGATGGGGCGGTGAACATCATTTTCCGCAAAGAACTTTCCGAGGCAGCCGACCCGGTGCAGCGCAAGGAAGAACTGACCACCGAATACCGTGATAAGTTTGCCAACCCGTACATTGCAGCTTCCTATGGTTTTATCGATGATGTCATCGAACCCAGCGAGACCCGGCCGCGCCTGATCAATGCGCTCGAGATGCTGGAGAATAAACGTGACAGCAACCCGCCTAAAAAACATGGCAATATTCCGCTCTAAGGACCTGAGAAGATGACCTTTCGTAAAGTGCTGGTAGCCAATCGAGGAGAGATCGCTGTGCGGGTACTGCGCGCCTGCCGGGAACTGGAGGTTGAAACGGTTGCTGTCTATTCGGATGTGGACCGGAAGAGCCTGCACGTACGCTTTGCCGATGAGGCCTACCCGATCGGTGCAGCCCCATCCGCAGAATCGTACCTGCGCATGGAAAAATTGATTGAGGTTGCCAGGAAAAGCGGCGCACAGGCCGTGCATCCTGGCTATGGATTCCTCTCGGAGAATGCCGATTTTGCCCAACTGTGTGCCGATGAGGGCCTGACCTTTATTGGTCCGCCGCCGGATGCCATCCGCTCCATGGGAGATAAAGGCATTGCCCGGGCGACCATGAAGGCCGCCGGGGTGCCGGTGGTGCCAGGCACGGAGGGCGCCCTGCGCCTGAGTGATGATGACCTGCTGGCAGAGGCCCAAAAGATCGGTTTCCCACTGCTGATCAAAGCCACGGCCGGGGGTGGCGGAAAAGGCATGCGCACGGTTTCCAGTATGCCTGAGATGGCGGAGGCCATCCAGTCTGCCAGGCGTGAATCCAAAGCGGCTTTCGGCGATGACAATGTCTACCTGGAAAAACTGATCGCAAATGCGCGCCATATCGAAGTCCAGGTGCTGGCAGACCAGCACGGCAACGTCGTCCATCTGGGCGAACGTGAATGTTCCATCCAGCGCAGGCACCAAAAATTATTGGAAGAAGCCCCATCGGTCTTTGTGGCCGATGACGAAGACTTCCGCCAGCAGATCGGCGCGGTTGGCGTGCTGGCGGCCAAAGCGGTGGGCTATATCAATGCCGGAACGGTGGAATGCCTGGTGGATGAACACAAGAACTTTTATTTTTTGGAGATGAATACCCGCCTGCAGGTTGAACATCCGGTCACCGAACTGGTAACCGGCGTGGATATTGTCATGCAGCAGATCCGGGTAGCTCAGGGGGCTCCCTTGCCCTTCAGCCAGCAGGATATCCGCATGCGCGGATGGGCGCTTGAGTGCCGCATCAATGCCGAGGACCCCTTCAACCAGTTCTTCCCCTCCACAGGAGTGGTCAGCGAGCACGATGTGCCCACCGGCCCGGGTGTGCGGGTGGATACCGGCGTTTTTGGCGGCTGTACGATCACCCCGCATTACGACCCGATGATCTCCAAGCTGATCTGCTACGGCGAAACCAGGGAGCAGGCGATCATGCGCATGCGCCGTGCCCTGGCAGAATATCATATCCTTGGGGTGGCATCCAATATTCCCTTCCACCAGAACCTGCTGCAGGACTCGCGCTTTTTGGCCGGGGATTTTGATACCCGGTTCGTTGAAAACCGCTTCTCGATGCAAGAGGTGGCCGCCGAATTAGACACGCATCCGGAAATTGCCGCCATCTTGGCCACGCTGGTGGCTCACCAGCAGACCGAACGTGCAGCCCGGATTGAGCGGGATTGCGGCAATGGGCCTTCCAACTGGAAGCGCAGCGGCCGCTGGAAGGATATGGGGCGTTAGATGAAATATCTCACCACCGTCAATGATGTTGAATATGAGGTTGTGCTGCAGGAAGACGGCAGCATCCTGGTCGATGGACGGACCTATCAGGTGGATTTCTCGGATATTGACGGCGGGCAGGCTTTCTCTTTGTTGGTGGATGGCCGGTCATTCGAAGCCTTTTTGTCTGAGGAGGATGAAGACGGTATGCAGGTGGTCATCGAAGGTGTGCGCTATGCGGTGGATGTAATTGATGAGCATGAGAAGCTGCTGCGCCAGGCCGGGGCTGAGGCAGGTTTGGCCAGTGGGTTTTTTGAGCTGGCAGCCCCCATGCCAGGCTTGGTGGTCAAGGTGCCGGTAACGGTCGGCAGCCTGGTTGAAAAAGGCCACGTGCTGGTGATCCTCGAGTCCGTGAAAATGCAGAATGAGTTGAAAGCTCCGCACGCCGGGGTTGTCACGGTGGTGAACGTGGTGGACGGAGATCAGGTCGAAAAACGAGATGTGATGGTTGTCCTGGGTCCGCTGGAAGATCTGGATGCGTAATGCAGGAGATTGAAGCCAAATACTTTATCCGCGATCTGGCAAAACTTGAGGCCCGGATCCTTGCTGAGGGTGGCCAGCTGCTGCACCCGCGGATCCTGGAAACGAATTTGCGCTTCGATACCCAAAATCGCGACCTGAGCCAGCATTTTCAGGTGCTGCGCTTGCGTCAGGCCCATAAAGTCACCATGACCTATAAAGGGATTGCGCTGATGTTGGATGGTGCCAGCCAGCGGCAGGAGATTGAAATCGAGGTGGGAGATTTGGATACCGCCCGGGCCATGCTGGAGGCTTTGGGCTACCAGGTTGTCAGAACCTACGAAAAATACCGCACCGAATACCAGTTGGATGGGCTTACGATCACCCTGGATGAACTGCCGTATGGGGAATTTGTTGAGATTGAAGGCCCTGGAGCCGCAGAAATCCGCCAGATGGCGATCCGCTTGGGGCTGGACGCGACGGCCAATGTGCAGGTCAATTACCTGATGCTGTTGGATCGGGTCAGAGAGGCCCGGCACCTGGCTTTCCATGACCTGACTTTCGAAAACTTTAAGGGGTTATCGATTACATCGCAAGATCTGGGGGTTAGGCCCGCGGACTAGGCCTGCAGGCTGCCGTTTTCCTCTATCTGGGCCCCATTCCAATAGACAGAACCTGTCTTTCCCTGAAAACCCAGATCATCCAAGAATTTAAGAAATTTGGATGGCTCTCCGGTGGTGAGGTAGGTTGTCTCTCCCGCATGGTTTGCTGAGCTGTGGAGGGCATGCTGATCAAGCAGGCGGCCTACCTGCTTGGCGATGGCCGGGGCAGGGTCGATGACGCGCACGCGTGGCCCAGCAATCTGTTGAATAACCGGGATGACAAACGGGTAGTGNNCCAGGATGTCCCGGGTTTCATGCCCTGCCAGATGCCCGAGTTCGATCTGCTCGACCAATCCGGGGCAGGTGGACTGCAGGATCCTGACCCCTTTTGCAAAGCGTTCCACCACCGAAGCATACAGCGCACCCTGAAAGGTAGCTGGAGTGGCCAATACACCCACGACACCCGACTCGGTCTGCTCGGCTGCGGGCTTTACTGCGGGTTCCATGCCGACAAATGGGAGCTCCGGGAAGGTTGCCCGCAAATGGTGGAGGGCGGCCGCGGATGCTGTGTTGCAGGCAACCACGACCAGCTTTGCACCCTGCTGGATGAAATATCGGGTGATGGCCTCCGAGAATTGGCGCACTTCCGCCAAAGACCGCGGGCCGTACGGCACGTGCGCTTGGTCAGCCAGGAAGAGCAGATCCTCGTTGGGGAAGCGTGCGCGTACCTCACGCAGCACAGATAGACCGCCGACGCCAGAGTCAAAGATCCCGATCGGTGCCTGGTTCATGAGATGCCTTTACGGGCGGCGTATTCGGCGGCCGCTTGCCGGAAAGCCGTGAACAGGCGCGTCTGGGTCTGGTCATTGGGCATCCACTCCGGGTGCCACTGCACAGCCAGGCCGAAGGGGTAATCTGGCAGGGCGAAGGATTCGGTCAGCCCGTCAGGAGCCCAACCGTTGGCCTCCAGCCGGGGGGCGATGCGGTCGGCACCCTGGTGGTGCAGGCTGTTGACCATGATCCTCTGCGCACCGAAGATGTCTGCCAGCTGGCAGCCTGGTTTGAGCCTGACCTCGTGGGCGGGGTGGTCGGTTGGGTGGTTTGAATCGATGCTGTGCTCCAGTGCACCCTGTAACTGGTCTGAGATGTGGGTATAGAGCGATCCACCGAGCGCAACATTGATCACCTGGAAGCCGCGGCAGATGCCGAGGAAGGGCATTCCAGCTGCAATGACCTGTTCTATCAGGGTCATTTCGAGTTCGTCACGTTCTGGGTCCACACCGTAGACTTTTTCGTGCGGCTGCCCATTGAAGCGGCTGGTCTCGATATCTCCCCCACCGGTGAAGATGATCCCGTCCAGCCGGGCCAGCAGGTCTGGCAATCGTTCGGCTGGGGTGTTGAGCGGGATCAAGACTGGAAGAGCATTGGCCCGCGCCAAGGCCTGTGTGTACGATTTGGGCGTCGACAGCATCGGCCAGCCGTGAGTGGGGTGGCTGGTATGGCGAGTGGTCAGTCCGATCAGGGGAACGGGCATATTTTCTCCAAGTTCTTTAACAATAAATAGGGTGCATGAATTATGCACCCTATTTTACATGAGAAAATGTACTGTTATTTTTTAATTTTTTGCTTCAGGCGGGTGGCCTTACCGATGCGGTCTCGCAGGAAATACAGGTTGGCCTGGCGCACATGCGAACTGCGCTCAACCACGACCTTCTCCAGACGAGGAGAACGCATTGGGAAAGTACGCTCCACACCAATGCCATTGCTGGCAATCCGGCGCACGGTGAAGTTGGCGTTGTTGCCGGTGTTGCGCACGCGGATCACAGTTCCTTTGAACTCCTGGATACGCTCTCGGTTGCCTTCTTTAATTCGAACATGCACATTGACAACATCCCCGGCCCGCAGGTCCGGAATGTTTTCATTTACGGGGGATTCAACAGATCTTAAGATTTCATCAGACATGATACTATCCTCTATTATTATTGCTTATCCTTCTCGGTGGAACTGATCCTCCGACACAGCGCGTTATTATACCAGTGGCATGCAGAGTTGGGAAGGGTTTAAATCCGGGGAATTTTGTCAATCTCAGGCAAATAAGTCTCTTTTTTGGTAGCTGTTTTCTGAAACGGGTGGATAACTCTGCATAAAGCTATCTGTACCGTCCACCAGGTGGCGTGCCATTCTCAGCACCCACGGGATATCACTACCAAAGGTAAGCTGGCTTTCATGACAGTTGCTGGCTTTTTCTTTGAGGTGATCTACCTTGCGGTAGTTAATCTTGACATGCGTGGGGTAATCTTTATCACCGGCCAGCATCTCCAGGTCGATATCTTTATTGCGCCCGAATTTGGTCGGATCCTTACCTAAAAATTTATAAGCTTTGACGACAAAGCGCACAAACTTACGCGGGAAGATGTGGTAGTAAAGTTTTTGGGGCTGGTATGGCGGCCCGAACTCTGGAAACTGGTTTGCATCCGCAGCTGCTTCGAAAGCGGCCACGGTTGCTTTTTGAATGAAGATATGGTCTGGGTGGTGGTAACCGCCGACCGGGTCAAAGGTCAGCACCACATCNNTCGTTATCCAGGGATCCATTCATCCCCGAATCCCGATAGCCAAGGAAAGAAACATTTTTTAATCCGAGGTATTTTGCCGCACAGCGCAGTTCAGACTCGCGGCGGGCTGCGATGGAGCCGAAATCTTTGAGCAATTCCGGCTGGACATCTCCAGCCTCTCCCTTGGTGGCGCAGATCAGATGGGCTTCAACACCCTGGCTGGCGTAATAGGCTAATGTCCCGCCCATGCCAAAGGATTCGTCATCGGGGTGGGCTAAAACGGATAGAATTTTTCTGGTGTTGTTCATATCGTATAGGCGAATTTATGTGACGTATTCTTACTTCTCACCATGCACCTCGGCCCGCAGCTGCTGGAAAAAATCCTGCATGAAGGTATGCCTTTCAGCGGCCATGGCTTTACCGCTTTCGGTCTGCATGCGGTCTTTGATGCGTGAGAGCTTGAAGAGGAATTCATGATAGGCGGTATAGGCCTCACCGGGTTGTGCCTCAAGGGTTTTGCGAAACGCGCCAGACGGCTCGGCAAACAGCGGTTGTCCATCCAGGACTGCAAAAGCCAGGGAGCGCGCAACACCGATGGCACCGATGGCGTCCAGTTTGTCGGCGTCGAAGAGGACTTTCGCCTCCAGCGTTTCAGGAGGCTCTCCGGTCCGGAAGCGGTGCGTGAGGATACATTGCTGAACCGCCAGGATCCGCTCCTCCAGCCAGCCTTCTTGCTGGAGCACCTCGGCTGCAAATCCAGCCGCGGCCTGGTGATGATCCAGGCGCTGATCTTCGCTGCCGGAGGCGGCTTGAGCATCGTGCAGCAGCGCGGCTGCACGCACAACCTCCACATCTGCCCCCTCTTGGTGTGCCAGCACTTCCGCCAGCTTGGTGACGCGCAGCACATGATCGAAATCGTGGACCTGATCATTGTCCTGGTACCAGGTTCTGGCTTGCTCGATGGTTAGCATGCCCCACCTCCTAAAGATATTGATTGAGAATCAGATATATCCCCACCAGCACGATCGAGATACAGCCGAGCGTGAAAATTTTCCTGGCAAGTCTCAGCAGGAATCGCAGCAGTATCCAACCCAAACCGAGGGCAAGGATCAGAACAACCAGGTTGAATAGCTCACTATCACCGGATGAAAACATAGCCTCTCCCAGATAAAGTCCCTCACATTCCGTACTGAAGGGGATTGTTGATGACGGGATATACCGCCCCTTTTTTGATGACGGTATGCACCAGATTGGTGCCGTAACGGTACCCCAAATGACGGTAATCTGGAACGTCCAAGACCAGTATATCGGCTTGTTTCCCAACTTCGATAGACCCGATCTTATCCTGCAATCCGAGCGCGGCAGCAGCGTTAATGGTGGCAGCGGCGATGGCTTGCGCAGGTGTGATCTTCATATAGCGGCAGGCGAGAGCGATGCTCATCTGCAGGTTCTCGCACCAGGTGGTGCCGGGGTTGAGGTCTGAGGCGATGGCCAGGATGCCGTTGGCTTCAAGAATTGCTTTGGCTGGGGTATAGTCTTTTTCTGCCAGGCCAAAGGGCGTGCCGGGCAGGCCGACAGCCACGGTATCTGATTGGCCAATGGCTTCGATGTCCTCGGCGGATGTGGTCACCAGGTGGTCTGCCGAGGTGGCACCGAATTCAACTGCCAGACTGGCCCCGCCCAGGTTGTCAAATTCATCCGCATGGATCTTGAGCGGGAAGCCCAATTGTTTTGCCGTGTTGAGGATCTGGCGGGATTGGGCCAGGTCGAAAGCGCCGGTCTCACAAAAAACATCCACAAAGGGTAGCTGAACCCCCGTATGATGGGCTTGCCACCATTGTTTTAATGCCGGCAGCATGCTCTCGCAAAGATGGTCGGTATAGCCTTGTGGGTTGTTTTTAAATTCGGGAGCAATGGCATGTGCTCCCAGGAAGGTCGGAACCACATCCCAGGGTCCCTCGTTTTCCAGATGCAGGATCACATCCAGCATGCGCAGCTCAGTTTCTAATTCTAGCCCATAGCCAGTTTTTATTTCGATAGTGGTCGTTCCGTGCTGGAAGGCGCGCCACAGGCGGGTTTTGGTTTCCTGCAATAGCTGGTTGGCGTTTGCCTGCCGGGTGGCCCGAACGGTGGATAAAATCCCGCCGCCCGACTGGAGAATCTCCAGATAGCTTTTGCCCTCTAGCTTTAGCTCGAATTCAGTTGCCCGGTCTCCGGCCCAGATGGCATGCGTGTGCGGATCTACAAAACCTGGCAGTACCACTTTGCCAGAGGCATTGATTTGGGGTTCATCCGGGTATTGCGCCAATAATTGGTGCGTTGGACCCACGGCGAGGATCCGATCACCTTGCGTCAGGACTGCTCCATCCGGGATGATCGACAGGCTGCCGAGCTCTTGGCCGCGCTGTGCAGGGCCAGCCAGTGTTAGCAATTGTTTCGCAGAGTGGATTAGCATAAACTCGCATCCTTTTTCGTTTGGTGATTGGCGCAGAGATTATAGCATGGGAGGACGAAGGATAGGGGTTGGTGCCCAAAATTTGAACCAAGACCGATCATGCAATGTTGACGAAGTTGTAAGCTGTACCAAGCTTGACACATTAAACCCCTTGTGCTACATTAAATCTTGGTGGTTTGAGAGGGATTCTTTCCTCCCTCATAAAAGTAATTAATAGTCAGCAGGAGTGCAGCATTGACCAGGTCTCGCACACAAAAAATGGTGGATCGTTTACGCGATCTGCAGGCATCCTCGCCGGATGTAGAAGGGTCTGCAATCGTGAGTGTGGATGGGTTGAGCATTGCCTCTGCCCTTCACTACGAAATTGAAGAAGACCGCGTTTCTGCGATGTCTGCGGCAATGCTCTCCCTGGGCGAAAGAATAGCCTCCGAATTGGGCAGGGGGATTTTGGAACAAGTCTATATTCGCGGTGAGAATGGGTATGTGCTGCTGATGGCTGTGGGGGAAGAGGCGGTTCTAACTGTGATGGCACGCAAGGAAGCTAAATTGGGCTTAATCTTGTTGGATATGAAACGTGCGGTCGAAGACCTCAATCAGTTGATCTAGGAGCCGGGCAAAAAAATGGATCCAATTGCTAAAAGCGGGTTGTATTATCCGAACCGATTTGCCCTGATCACGCTAGAAGCGCTTGAAGAGGTTATGGGGAAAAATGGTCTGAATGCCATTCTTAATATGGCGCATATGCCCCAACTGATCGATAATTATCCTCCGGCCAACCTCGAGCGCCAATTTGATTTCTCTGATTATTCGATGCTCAACATCGCCCTGGAAACCATGTACGGCCCGCGCGGCGGACGGGGATTGGCACTGCGGGCTGGTCGGGCTACATTTGCAGATGCCCTTCGCAACTTCGGGGCCATGGCCGGGGTAGGTGATCTGGCTTTTAAGGTCCTTTCGCTGCCACAAAAACTGAAATTGGGTCTGCCGGCGATGGCCAAAATCTTCACCACGGTCAGTGACCAGCACAGTACGGTGGAAGACCATGGGTCTGAGTACCACTATATAATTCACCGCTGCCCGGTGTGTTGGGGGCGGAAGAACGAAGATCGCCCAGTGTGCTTTATCTCTACAGGATTGCTGCAGGAAGGACTTAAATGGGTTTCCGGGGGAAACGAATTCCGGGTGAATGAGTCAGAATGCGTAGCGATGGGCGATGATGTCTGCCGCTTTGTCATTCAGAAAGATCCCATCAATTAACCTGATGTCATTGATGAAAGAACGACCATCGATCCTCATCCTTGAAGATGATCTGGATGTGGCGGATATGCTTAATGCGTATTTTCGCATCCAGGGGTATGAGGTTTCGACGGTTAACTGGGGGCGAGATGCGATCCGGGCCTGTGAAACCTCTTTGCCCGACCTGATCATCGCAGATATCAAGCTGCCTGATATTGACGGTTTTGAGGTCGCCCGGCGTCTGCGCACCTCCAGGCACACCAGAAATATCCCGATCATCTTTTTAACTGAAAAAATTGAACGCGAAGATAAACTGACCGGGCTGGAGGCGGGGGCAGATGATTACATTACAAAGCCTTTTGATATACAGGAGCTGCGCCTGCGTGTGCGCAATTCGCTGGCCCGTGCCAGCCAAGCTGTGCTGAGAAATCCTGTGACAAATCTGCCGGAGAGCCTGCAGGTGGACGAGAGACTGCAAAAAATGTTGGCCGAAGACCATTGGGCTGTGCTGACCATTTCCATTCATAACCTGGACCATTTTCGAGATGAATATGGGTTCGTCGCCGCGGATGACGTCTTGCGAGCCATCAGCCTGATGATCGATACCACTGTCAGAGAGATTGGTGTGCCTTCAGATTTCCTGGGGCATCTGAGCGCCAGTGATTTGATTGTGGTCACTATTCCAGAGATCGCATTGCAGTTGAAGAAGCGCCTGGATTCACGCTTGCGGCAGTCGTTGGATTATTTTTACCCTATGCGGGATCGCGAAGTTCATACCGGCAGATTGAAGAGTATATATGCCAACCGCCTTTCAATTAAAATGGGGATTATTCGTAAGGAAGATGGTATATTAACGGATATCTCTCAACTTAAAAACAAACTTCAGAAATTAAATTGAAGGAACTTGCTGATTGAAGACTTTGATTGTTCTCCCAACATTTAATGAAGCCGAAAATTTGGCAAAAATTGTCGAAGCTGTTTTGGCTTTACCCGTTGAGTGGATCTCGGTGCTGGTAGTGGATGATAACAGCCCGGATGGTACCGGGGATATTGCCGACCAACTGGCACAGACATATCCGCATCAGGTTTTTGTCATGCACCGGGAAGGCAAACAGGGGCTCGCCAGCGCATATATCCAAGGCTTTAAACAAGCCCTAAGTATGGATGTAGATGCGATTGGGATGATGGACTCGGACTTCTCCCACGCCCCAGAAAAATTACCTGAGATGATCGCGGCATTGGGGAATGCAGACCTGGTGATCGGTTCACGCTATGTTTCGGGAGGATCGGTGGACCAGCACTGGCCCTTCTGGCGTAAAGCCCTTTCCGCCTGGGGTAACTTTTATGCCCGCACAATCCTCGGCTTGAAGGTGTACGATGTTACCACCGGTTACCGCCTGTGGCGCAAGGAGAAACTGAAAACATTTCCCCTTGACCGGGTGATCTCCAATGGCTATGTCTTCCTGGTGGAACTGGTTTTTATTGCCAGCAGGTTGGGCTACCGGATTGCTGAGGTTCCGATCTATTTTGCCGACAGGAAATGGGGAAAATCAAAGATGAACTTCCGCATTCAGATGGAGGCGGCTTTCCGGGTATGGCAGGTGCGCCTTGCCCACCGCAAGATTTCAAGTTCAGGCTAGATCACTTTTCCCAAACACTATCCACCAATTTTGCCCACTCATCGAGACTTAGGGTTTGTGCCCTGCGCTTTGGGTCAATGCCGCTATTTTGCAGTAGATTTTGGGTGTATGTTTTTTCCCAATGCATCCCTGCGGAGAGGGCGTTGGAGAGGGTCTTGCGTTTTTGGGAGAAACCTGCCCTGATGAGCGTGAAAAAGGTTTCTAATTTTTCACGTTGAACGAGAGGTTCCTGGAACAGATCGACGCGCACGACTGCAGAATCTATTTTGGGTGCCGGGTAAAAGGCACTTGCTGGAATGGTGGCGGTGATGGATGGTTGGCCGTACACCTGGACACTCAATGCCAGCAGACTGAGGTCGCCTGCTGGAGCACAGATCCGTTCCGCAACCTCTTTCTGAACCGTCAATACCAGCCTTGCAGGCGGGTATTGGGCTTCGAGCAGCTGCCTGATGAGGGCGGAGGTGATGTAGTAGGGGATGTTCGCTACCACCAGGTAACCGCCTTCGGAAAAGAGCTCGTTGAGGTTGACTTCGAGGATATCGGCGCGCATGAGCTCCACGTTATCGTAGGGCTGGAGGATCTCTTCCAGGGCCATCACCAATTTGCTGTCCAGCTCGACAGCTACAACACGGCTTGCCGATTCGGCCAGCAGATGGGTCAGGCTGCCTAAGCCGGGGCCGATTTCCAGGACGGTATCCTGCGCCTGAATATCAGCAGCCTGGACCACTTTCTTGAGTGAGGCCGGATCCGTTAAAAAGTTTTGCCCCAACCCTTTATGAGGAGTCAGGCCATAGCGTTTCAAGAGTTTGGGGATAGAGTCTACTCGAGCCATCATAATTGCCTTTAACGGGACGGGTAAACGGGACACAACTGCTGGGTTTCGCCATCATGCGTGTCTGCTGTTTCACCCTCGATGGGTGGTGGCGGCCAGGTTCCTGCCAAGAAATCGGCAATATACTGCCGGATTTTTGCGTTATCCACGTCCCAGATGAAATCATTGATCTTCATTTGGGGGTTGTAAATGCTGGTCCCTTTTAGCTCGTCTTCAGGCAAACGGGCGAAGACGATGTTCTCCGGGCTGAGCTGAGGCGCCAGACAAGCCAACTGGCTGAGCTGGGCGGGCGAAAGGTCGGTGAGCACATTGTCCGAGAAAACTGCGATCATGTCTGGAATCCCCATGAGTGTGGATGGGCTGAGGAGCTTATTCTTAACCGCACACAAAATCTCGGTCTGGCGGTCCATGCGGCCGAAGACGGAATCGAGCTTGCGAATCCGGGCATAGTACACAGCGCGGGAGCCGTTCAGGTGGTTCCAGCCAGCTTCGTAAATTTTCCATTTTTCTTCCGATTCAGGCGATTCCCTGGCATCGATCTGCCAGGGCAGGTAGATATCGACCCCACCGATAGCATCGATCATTTCGATCAAGATCTTCATATTGACCACGCCATAGTGTTCTGGCTGGACACCGAAATTTAGTTCAAGGGTGCGCGCCAGCAAACCGGCTCCGCCTCCGGGGCCGTCATAGTAGCCCATGGCTGGGGTGCCGTAAAAATAGGATTGGTTGAGTTTGGCGTGTGTGATGCCGTAGTGATCGGATATCTCCGGGACCTCTACCCATAAGTCTCGCGGGATTGAGAGCACGCTGACGCGCGGGGTTATGAAATCGACCTTTACCAGCCGGATCACATCTGCCAGGCCGTAGGTGTAG
Source organism: Chloroflexota bacterium (assembly GCA_003486225.1). The sequence continues at coordinate 549 of DNGN01000194.1, read as the reverse complement.
GTACCCTTACGGTAGTCGATGCCGATCGCCAGGATGAGCATGGAAGGCGTATCGCCGCAGTAGGCATGCGGCGTGTAGGTGGGCATCGGCACAGGGGTCAGGGTGGGGGAAAGATCCTCAGTAGCGGCCGGTAAGTTGATGGGTTCCTGTTCGGGCGTCTGGGTAGAGCTTTCGGGGGTTAGCTGAACCACAGAAAGGGCCGGGGCTTGCGGGGATGGCGTGGTTTCGAACCCGAGGCCGGGGCCAAGCGGGGTTTGCCAGAGGTCAATCAGGGTTGGTATGACGATGGTCACGAAAAAGACCAGCAGCATGAGAGCCCCGGCGATGATGAACCACCTGCCTGTTCGATTTGTAAGAGTGAACTTGCGATCTGCCATAGCCGAAATCCGTGGTTGCACCTGATCAATGTGTTGGATAGGCTGCCTGGATCGACAGCCTGCTGCCGATTTGGACCTGCAGTTCAATCATATCCCAACTTTAAAATCCGCAGGCGAAAATCCCGCCCCTAAAATGGGTTTATTTATAAGGCAGAACGTAGAGAATTTCGCT
>DNGN01000154.1 GCA_003486225.1 Chloroflexota bacterium | reverse complement strand
TTCCCGCCTTGCTGCACAGTTTTTATTTGGGGGAGTTCACCGGTGAGATCATCGCCCGCGTGCTCTCCGGGGCCATCAACCCGGGCGGCAAATTACCTTTTTCCATGGCAAAACGCTGGCAGGATTTTGCCTCTACGGCGCATTATGTGGAGGATTACACAAAGGCGCAGTTAAGCAATGTCTTTATTGGCCAGGGTAACCCGAAGGTGCGCAGAGTGTGGGAGATGGAATACGCCGAAGGTTTATTTATTGGCTACCGTCATTTTGATTCAGCCGGCATCGAGCCGCAGTTTGCTTTTGGTCATGGCTTAAGCTATACCGATTTCGAATTTTCTGGCCTGCAGCTGGAGATACGGGATGGTCTGCCGCACCTTAAGCTGACGGTGACAAATACTGGCCCATGCCCTGGCAGCGAGGTCCTGCAGTGTTACGTGCGGGATCTTCAATCGTCCGAGGTTCGACCACAGAAGGAACTCAAGGCCTTTGAAAAAGTGTTTTTGCTCCCTGGTGAGAGCAAACAAATTGCCTTGAGCCTGCCAGGGTCTGCTTTTGAGTTTTATAGCGAATCCCATCAGCGCTGGCTGGTTGAGCCGGGTGAATTTGAGATCCTGATTGGGGTTAGCAGCCGTGAGATCATCGCCAAAACATTGGTCGAGATAGATCTCCCAGCCTGATGTTTCAATTAGGATGGCGTCATGGGCTTCGAAAGCTCCAGGCTGGACCGGGCTGATCATCCAGCGTAAAAACGCTAGTACCAGGAGTAAGAGATTGCTGAAGTGAGTTTAGGTTCCGAATTATAATGGGGGTATGAAAGTTTCAGTGGTTGTCGGGCTGATTCTGATCGCATGGATGCTTTCAGGGTGTTTCGGCCAAATGTCTGCTGCACAACCCGGTGTTCGGGCGGATCGCTCAGACCTTGATACCAGCCAGGTGCCCGATCAAACCTTCTATCCAGGCGTCTCAACAGAAAGTTCATCTTCCTTCAATCCAATCGATGGCATGCAGTTGGTTTTCGTCCCTGCCGGTGAATTTGAGATGGGGGCAGATGCCGAGGCTGGGTATGCCATCTGCCAGCAGGAATCAGCCAACTGCCTGATTGAGGATTTCTCGGATGAAGCGCCTGCACACACGGTGTCCTTGAAGGAATTCTGGATCTACCGTACGGAGGTCACGAACCAGGTGTACCGGCGGTGTGTGGAGGAAGGATCCTGTGAAATGCCGGCTATCCCCGAGTTCTTTCAGGACGAGTTGTTTTCCGATCACCCGGTAGTGTACGTGGACTGGTATTCCGCCGAGGCTTATTGTGCCTGGGCCGGGGGAAGGCTGCCCACGGAAGCTGAATGGGAAAAAGCCGCCAGGGGCACCGATGCGCGAAGCTTCCCCTGGGGCGAAAAGGCCAAATGCGGGTTTGGTAACTATAAAGGTTGCTCGCAGGGCCTGACCATGCCTGCCGGGAGCTTTCCCGCAGGGGCTAGCCCCTATGGTGCGTTAGACATGGCAGGCAACGCAGCGGAATGGGTGGCGGACTGGTATTCAGCCGATTATTACCATGATTCGGCGTTGCAGGACCCTCAAGGCCCGTATTTTGGGGAGCTGCGCGTTGCAAGGGGAGGTTCTTGGAAAAATCCCATCACAGCCGTCCGCACAACCAATCGAACCGCCAATCTGCCACAGGTGTACAGCTCTGGCGTAAGCTTCAGGTGTGTGCTGGAGATCGGCCAGTGAGCATGCTGTGCTTGGAGGAAATGGTCTATCTTGGGTCAGGCTGGTTTCTTTGGATCAACCATTCCGGGAGCCAGCAGCATACTGCGAAAAGAACGCAACTATGCCCGGTAAGAAGTGTTTTAGCAAATGTTTGGAATGCTCTATTCCAAACAGGAGCCAGACCGGATTTTTCCGGCAAGGCTTTTATCTTTAATTGGATAGGTAAATTTGATGCAAGAACAAAAATTAACAGACACGACCTCGATGAGTGATGCTCTGCAGTACTGGCAGGGGGCAGCAGATCAGGTTGCCCTCTCACCTGAAGCGATCCAGGCCCGCTTGCTCGGATCCCCGGAATCGCTCTGGATTGTAGCATCAGCAAATAAGCTCGGGTTAGCACGTGGGGGTGCGGTGTTTTCCGGGGAAACAGGTTCAAAAAGCGAGTTCCGTGTACTGGGAAAACTGCCCAACATCGAGGCTGGCAGCTTGGGAGATCCCGCTTTCAAACAGTTGTACGGTACAGAGTATGCCTATTACACTGGGGCTATGGCCAACGGGATTGCTTCAGAGCAGTTGGTGATTGCAGTTGGAAAAGCAGGTTTGTTGGGGTCCTTTGGTGCTGCGGGTTTAGGACCGGAGCGGGTCCAATCAGCCATCACAACCATTCAGCAAGCCCTGCCCGATGGTCCGTATGCCTTCAATTTGATCAACAGTCCCAGCGACCCGGCAGCAGAAGCCCGGACGGCAGAGCTGTATGTCAGGAATGCGGTCAGAACCGTTGAAGCATCTGCGTATGTCGATTTGACGGTGCCACTGGTCTATTATCGCACCGCTGGGTTGGCGCAAAACCCGGATGGCAGCGTACGCGTTCAAAATCGGGTAATTGCCAAGCTGTCCCGGCGCGAGGTGGCCGGGCTCTTTTTACAGCCAGCCCCGGAAGATATCCTCGCACAGCTCTTGGCAGATGGCAAGATCACGCCGCAGCAAGCCGAAATGGCCCGCCGGGTGCCGATGGCGGATGATATCACCGTAGAAGCTGATTCAGGCGGGCATACAGATAATCGGCCGCTTTTGTGCTTGATCCCTGGCGTGGTCGCTTTACGCGATGAAATCCAGGAAAAGTACCGCTACAACACCCTGGTCAGGATTGGCGCGGGTGGAGGGATCAGCACCCCGGAGGCTGCCCTGGCGGCCTACATGATGGGGGCTGCCTATGTGGTGACGGGGTCGGTTAACCAGGCCTGTGTTGAAGCCGGCACCTCAGAACACACACGCTCGCTTTTGGCCCAGGCCGGGATGGCGGATGTCGCCATGGCGCCGGCTTCGGATATGTTCGAAATGGGTGTGCGCGTCCAGGTGCTTAAACGTGGAACCCTGTTCCCGATGCGTGCCCAGCGCCTGTGGGAAATCTACGATGCCTACCAAAGCTGGGAAGATGTGCCCCAGCCTGAAAGGGATAAATTGGAGCGCATGATCTTCAAGCGAGATTTTAATTCGATATGGGAAGGAACGGAAGCGTTCTTCAAGGAACGCGATCCACGCCAGGTAGAGCGCGCCAATCAGGACCCTCATCACAAGATGGCGCTGGTATTTCGGTGGTACCTGGGCCTGTCCTCACGCTGGTCGAACAGCGGGGAAAAAGGACGCGAGATGGATTATCAGGTCTGGTGTGGCCCTGCCATGGGTGCTTTCAACGATTGGGTCCGGGGCAGCCATCTGGAGCAGCCTGAGAACCGGAATGTGGTTGATGTCGCNNGCAAATATGCGCTTCTTTAAGCCGCGGAAATTTCATTAATATCAGGGAAATTGCTCAATTGAACCCGGTGGATATCTGGTGATAAGACCGGGTTTTTTGATTCTGGCAGGCTATAGGCCAGTGTGATGATGAACTCGTTCCATCTTCGGAAACCTGCCCAGCACAGGGGGAAACCGCTGATGTTGGCTTGCCAGGCCAGGGGCTGCCATTCATCGGATCTGGTGAGCAAGTGTTCCGGCTCAACAGGTTGGATCTCGATGCTGCGCGTATCCAGCCGGAGGCCTTTCTGCCAGGCTTTGAGGATGGCTTCTTTGGCACTCCACACCAATGTGATCCAGACTTGCTGCGCCTCGCCGCTCAGGTTATTTGTGTAGGCGGCTTCAGCCTGGGTGAAGAAATCTTCCACAAACGACATTGCTCGGGGCTCGATCTTTTCCAGATCGATGCCCACCTGCATGGTGCTGAACTCGGTATAGGCAGCCGCGGCCACCCGTTCTCGGTGGCTGATGGACAGGTTTCCTGGATTGGCTTGGTTGGCAATGTAAGGAGCACCTTCTGGATGATTTTCGATCAGAAGGGAGTTCATCGGCTGTCCTGCAAAGGGAAGTCCCTCTGAGGTGAGCAGGGCTTTCGCGGTGATTCTGCCCAAAACCCATTCGCGCCTGCGCTTTTCGATCTTCATCTGAGCGCAGCGTTGGATTTCTGCTTCGGCTAGGTAGGGCTGGTTGGGGGTCGTCAAGAGGCCGAGGAGATCTCCCTCGGCCTCTTGTAAGGTCCAGAATATCATGGAATGCAGCAGCCTCTAGTCTTCATCCAGCAGCAGTTTTGCCAGGGGCGCAAGAAGCGGTTTGTCAAAATTGGTAGGTAAGGTTGAGGTGCGGTAATCCGTAAGCTCCAGGTAGATGCGCCCTTTTTCATCGATCACGCGCGAATTGAACTGCAGGCCGTCCTCAGTTTGGATTGCCTGAACCTGGGCATAGATCGGGACCCCATTGGTCTCATGTCGGTAAAANNGGTTTGGAAGTGAAGGGCGGCAGCTTCGTGCTGAGCTTTCCGAGCAGCCCGTTTTTATCCTTCTGCACCCCTTCCAATACCTGGAAGGCTGGGCCGTGGAAATAGAGCTTATAGATTTGGTCATCAGTCAGGGTGTAGCGGCCGTTCCATTTTGGCGGAGCAGCAACCAGCGCTTGGTTTGCCATGTAGGTTGTTTTAAGGACCACCCTCCCTGTGAAGTGCAGGACAGGCTGTTGGTCCTGCAGCAATCTGGATGGGTTGATC